>JAGQIB010000038.1:1211-11796 GCA_020431545.1 Gemmatimonadota bacterium | reverse complement strand
GGTGCCGTCCAGCGGGTCGATGATCCACACCGACTCGTCACCGGCATGCCGGCCGCTCTCCTCGCCGAGGAAGCCGTGACCCGGGTACGAGCGGCGGATGGTCTCGATGATGAGACGTTCGGCCTCGCGGTCGACCTCGCTCACGAAGTCGTTGGCGGACTTCTCCTTGACCGTGAGCGAGTCCAGTCGGTCGAGGCTGCGCACGATGATGTTGCCGGCGGCGCGCGCGGCGCGGATGCCGATGTTGACGAGAGGGTGCACGGGAGATCTCCGGCGCTCGGGCTGTGAGGGAGCGGGCGCCGCGCGAGCCGCGCGGCGGCGACCGCGCATTGTAGAGAGTGGCCGCGGCCAGGGAAATTTCCGCGCACCTCCGGCGGCGGCGCACACCGGGCTGGTAGAGTCGCGCCGCATGAGCCTGGAACTGCTGCCTCGCTTGCGCGTCGTGCTGGTCGAGACCAGCCATCCCGGCAACATCGGCGCCGTCGCGCGCGCCATGAAGACGATGGGCCTGGCGCGGCTGGCCCTGGTCGAGCCGAAGCGCTTCCCGTGCGCCGAGGCGACCGCGATGGCCGCCGGCGCCGACGACATCCTCTACGACGCGACCGTGCACGACACCCTCGACGCGGCGCTGGCCGGCACCGCGTGGGTGGTGGGGGCGAGTGCGCGCGACCGGCGTCGTGTCGACTGGCCCGTCCTCGAACCCGCTCCCTTCGCGAGCGAGGCGCTGGCGAGGGCCGCCGACGTCGAGGTCGCTCTCGTGTTCGGACGCGAGCACTCCGGTCTCAGCAACGACGAACTCGACCGCTGCCACGCGCTGCTGCGCATCCCGACGTCGGCCGACTACCACTCGCTGAACCTCGCCGCGGCGGTGCAGGTCGCGGCATGGGAACTGCGCGAGGCGGCGCTGGCGGGAGCCACGCGGCCCGATGACGCCGGACGCGCCCGCGAGAGCGTGGCGGTCGCCGACATGGAGGGCTTCTACGCGCACCTCGAGCAGGTGCTGGCCGAGGTGGGCTACCTCGACCGGAGGTCGCCGCGACTGCTGATGCGGCGCCTGCGCCGGCTGTTCAACCGCGCGCAGCCGGACCGACCGGAGCTGAACATCCTGCGCGGCATCCTCGCGGCCACGCAGCGCGCGCGGCGCCAGGGCTGACAGCGCGGCACGGCGACGTCAGGCCGCGGGCAGCGTCTCCGGCCAGCCGTCTAGCGGACGACCGTCGAGCAGTGCGCGCGCCCCGTCCAGTTCGAGCCTGCCGGCCGCGAACCAGCGCAGCACGCGCGGGAACAGGCGGTGCTCCTGCTCCAGCACACGCGCCGCGAGGCGGTCTTCGTCGTCGTCCGGCAGCACCGGCACCGCGGCCTGCAGCAGCATCGGTCCGGTGTCCACCCCCTCGTCCACGAAGTGCACCGTGCAGCCCGAGACCTTGGCGCCGGCGCGGAGAGCCTGGCGCGGCGCGTGCAGTCCCGGGAACGACGGCAACAGCGAGGGGTGGATGTTCAGTATCCGGGAAGGAAACGCTCGAACGACGGCGGCCGGCAGGACGCGCATGAATCCGGCCAGGCAGATGGTCTCGATCCGCCGCTGCGCGAGCTGATCGAGCACGTGCGCGACCGCCTCCTCGGTCCAGGCGCCGCGACGCGTGCCGGGATTCACGTCGACGGTCTCGATCCCGGCGGCCGCCGCCTTCTCGCGTACGATCGCACCGGGCTTGTCGCAGAAGACGGCCGCGATCTCGATCGCAGCGCTTCCCCCGGTGACACGCACCAGGGCGTCGAAGTTGCTCCCGCGCCCCGAGGCGAAGACTGCGACTCGCACGAAATCCCCTCCCACGCAGAAGCCCGCAGTGTAGCGGAGCGCGCCGGAAGCGAGGAAGCGGAAAGGCCCGCGGCGCCGGGGACGGTTGCCACGCGGGGCCACCGGCCCGGTCCCGGAAACCCCGCACGCCAGTGGAGGCGAAATCCTCCGGGAACGGCGCGGATCGCGATGCTCCCGTCGCGGTCCGTGCGACGAACGACGGCGCCGCACGCGCGCACCCGCCCGAGCAGCTCGGCGTGCGGATGGCCGTGCGGGTTGCCCGCGCCGCACGAGATCAGAACCAGCGCCGGTCGGACGGCGTCGAGAAGTGCTTCGCCGCCGGAGCCGCGGGATCCGTGATGCGGCGCGAGCAGGATCGGCGCGCGGTCGATCCTTTCCGAGTTCACGAGCTCGGACTCGACTTCCTGTGGCAGATCACCGAGCAACCAGGCGCCCACGCTTCCCGCCCGCCACCTCGAAAAGAGAGAGCGATCGTTCTCCGGCTCAGCGGCGGCCGGATCAGCACGCGGCGGGCAGATTTCGAGCGTACGAATCGGGCTCCACGGCGACGACACCGGTCGGATCGTCGCAACTTCGGCCAGCCGAGTCCACGCGGGAGGGAGCGACTCCCCCGCAACGCGCTCGGGACCGAAGACGCCCTGGGCGCGCTCCACCAGCGCCCGGAGGCCCCCCGCGTGGTCGCGGTCCCCGTGCGTCGCCACGAGCGCCCGGAGTCGACGGGCGCGCCGGCGACGCACCGCACGGGCGGCCGGCGAGTCGCGACCGTCCTCGTCTTCCACGCCCCCGTCGATCAACACCGCTTCTCCGCCCGACTCGACGAGCACGGCGTCACCCTGGCCGATGTCGAGAACGGTCAGGCGTTCGGCGGGCCATCGCTCCGTGACTGCGACCGCAATCGCCGCGATCAGGAGGCGTCGCGCCGTCCGCCCGGGAGCGCGACCCGACGTCGCGGCGGCCGTGACGAGCCACGTCGCCACGCTGAGCCCGACGCCGAGCGCCGGAACGGAGATCTGTCCCCCCGGCCACGTCGACGCGACCCGCGAGATGAACGCGAGAAGCTCGGCGGAGCGTCCGGCCGCATCCGCGAAGGGGCGGGCCACGGCGTCGGGCCCGGGCAGAGCGGCTGCGAGCGCACCCCAGGCGAGGGCCGCACTCGCGGGAAGCGCGGCGAGCAGGTTCGTGATCGGCGACAGGAGGCTCACGCTCCCGAAGGCTCCGGCGAGGATCGGAAGCGTCGCGAGCGTGACCAGGGCCGACAACCCGATGCCCTCCGCCGCGCCCCGCAGCGCAGCGACGATCCCTCGTCGCCGGCCGGGTGCCGACGGGCGCATCGCGGCGCGCGCGAGAACGGCCGTGGCCAGGAACGAGAGCTGGAAGCCGGCGTCTCCGGCGAGCGGCGGGCACGTCAGGAGCAGCGCGGCGCCGGTGAGCCCGAGCGCATGCACGGGGCGCGAAGAACGACCGAGCGCGCCGCCGAGCGTGGCGATCGAGCCGGTCAGCACGGCACGCAGGATCGGGGGCTTGCCGCCCGTGAGGAACGCGAACGCCGCGAGGAACGCGACGATGCAGGCGGCGACGGCGAATCGCGGCGTGCGCGCGACCCGGAGCAACGCCCCCACGCCGAGCGCGAGCACGCCCACGTGCATGCCGGACAGCGCGAGCACGTGGGCGAGGCCGGCCCGACGGAACTCGGCCTGCGTCTCCTCCGTGAGGTCGGCTCGATCGCCGAGTACGAGCGCCAGCACGAGCGGGCCGCCGGCCACGTCCGCGAAACGACGCCGCGCGCGCTCCCGCAATCGGAACGCGATCCGACGCACCGCGTTGCGCCCGCCCGGCGCGGGCCCGACGTCCCGGATCCGCCCCACGATCCGACCGCGAGCGTGCAGTCCCCGCGCGCGCGCCCACCGTCGCGCGTCGAAGGCCGAGGGATCCGACCGCGAGCGGATTCCGTCGAGGCGAAGCGTCCCGGATCCCCGATGTCCGGGCGGCGGCAGGTCCCACGCGTCGCGCACACGAATGTGATGTCCGCCCGCGTCGACGATCCTGGCGTCGCCTTCCTCGCGAACGACGCACCAGTCGCCGCTCGTCCGGGACGGCATGCGAATCTCGTGACGCGTGAAGTCCCGCTCGTGGCAGGCAGCGCGCAATCCGCCGAGCGCGAGCGCGAGCAGCGGCCACGCGGCCGGACGGAGAGCCGTACCCGCAAGGGCGGCCGTGGAGCCGATCACCCAGCCGGTCGGGCCGAGCGGCAGCACCGTCGATTGCATTCCGAGCCCGATCGCCACCGCGACCAGAGCAACCACGCCGCGATCCCGCATGACGGGACCGCGTGGCAAGACTCACGCCAGTGTCAGCGGAGGAGCACGACCCGCTGGCTCTCGGTCACCGCACCCTGCGTGATGCGCACGAAGTACATGCCTTGGGGAAGCTCCTCTCCGAGCTCGTCGCGGCCGTCCCACTCGCGCGTGTGGTCTCCGGCCGACAGATCTCCGGCGAAGAGCGTGCGTACGCGCTGGCCCAGCACGTTGTAGACCGCGAGGTCCACCACGCTGCCCTTCGCGAGATGGAAACGTACCGACGTCGACAGCGTGACGGGATTCGGCACCGTCGGTTCCAGCAGACTCGACTCGACGTTCGCGGGCTCACGACTCGCGGACGGCGTCACGTCCGGCGCGAAGTTCAGGGGGATCTCTCCGCCGAATGCGCCGGGAACCACTCCGTCGGCGTTCGCCAGGCGGCTCGGTGCGACGAGCCGGAAGTCCCCGGCGGCGGTATCGACGAAGCCCGGGATCGTGGCGGTGAGTCCGTTCGCACGACGCGCCCGTGCGACGAGATGCTCCTGCTCGCGCGTCATCGGTTCCACGAACCGGATCGATTCCTGGCGGCAATCCCAGTGAACGTCGACCAGGATCGGACGCGCCGTTCCCGCCGCGACCTCGAGTCCGACCGCGCGCCCGAACGGCTCGCCCGGTTCCGCCACGACGGTGGAACGGAGCGTGGGCCGACACCGCCCGGTCAGCTCGAACGCGGGACCGCAGTTCCGGGCGACGGTGAGGTTCGTGAACTCCGGCTCGCCGGCCTCGATCGCGACGGTCGGTCCCTCCCGTCCGCCGGTCAGGAGGCAGTTCCGGAACTCGGGGGCGCCTCCCTCCACCCGCACGGCGTCACCGTTTCCCCGCCCGTCACCCTCGGTGACGGCCAGCCCGGCGAGGACCGGCGAAGCCTCGCGAACGCGCACGCAGCCGCCGCCTTCCGGGGCGAACCCGCGGTGCAACCGGAGGTCGCGGACGTGACTGGCATCGCCGTCGGTGAAGACGAGGATCGCGGCCCGTCCCTCGCCGTCGAGCAGGGTCTGGTCGGCGCCCGCGCCGAGGACCCGGACGTCGGCGGCCGCGAACTCGATCGGGAACTCCTCGCCACTCGAGGGACCGTACCTTCCGGGCGCCAGGAGGATCGTGTCCCCCGGGGCCGACGCGCGAACCGCGGCGCTCAGCGTGGACAGATCCTGGGGGACGGAGAGGGTCCGACCTTCGGCCGCGACGGTGAGGAGCGCGGGCGCCGCGACCACGAGGAGCGAGAAACCGACGAGGGGTCGTGACCGAAACACACGCGACCTCGCTTTCCGAACGTCCGGGGGTGGATCGGCGAAGGGTACGGCAACGCGCGCGAGGATGACAAGGGCCGCCAACGGGTTTAATCTCAAAGGGTTGCCCGATCCCGGAGAAGCCGTTTGCGAACCGATCGCCCCGTTTCCGTCCTGTTTCTGCTGCCGGCCCTTCCCGTCGGCGGAGCCGAGCGACAGATCGCGACGCTCGTCGCCCGTCTCGACCGGCGACGTTTCCGTCCGCTCGTCGCGACGCAACATGGGCTGGGCCCGGTGGCGACGGAGATCGAAGCGGCCGGGATTCCGGTCCGGCGCCTCTCGGACTCGCGCCGCTTCGATCCCGGCTTCCTGCGGTCGGTGCGCGCCCTCGTCCGGAGCGAGCGGGTCGGTCTCGTGCTCTCGCACGGCTTCAGTACCGGCGTGGCGGCGCGGCTCTCCGGTGCTCCCGTGTGTGTCCTCGCGGAGCACTCCACGGGCGAGCGCGACATGTCCCGGATGCGGCACGCGGTGAATCGGCTGCTCGCGCCGCGCACCGATGCCTGGGTCGCGCTCGCGGAAGGTCAACTCCCGTACCTCGTCCGGGAGAAGGGGATTCCCCGCGACCGGATCCGACGGATCCCGAACGGGATCGATCCGGCCCCCTACGCGGCCGCCGACGGGACGCGCGTGCGGACCGAACTCGGAATTCCGGCCGACGCGCCGGTGGCCGGCCTGCTCGCTGCCCTCCGGCCCGAGAAGGACCACCGCTCCTTCTTTCTCGCCGCACGCTTCGTCCTCGACGACCTCCCGGCCGCGCACTTCCTCGTGGTGGGCGACGGTCCGCTCCGCGACGACCTCGCGCGCGAGCTGCCGGCGCTGAACCTGGAGGGACGGGTCCACCTCACGGGCCGCCGATCCGACGTGCCGGAAGTGCTCGCCGCTTTCGACGTCTCCGTTCTGTCCTCCACCGACGTGGAGACGCTGCCGCTCGCGTTCCTCGAGTCCATGGCGAGCGGGCTACCACTCGTCGCGACCCGCGTGGGCGGCGTGCCGGACCTGATCGAGGACGGCGTGAACGGCTTCCTCACGGAGCCCCGGGACCCGCGCTCCCTCGCCGACGCGATGCTCCGCGTGCTCGCGGACCGCGCCGTCGCCGAGCGAATGGGGTCCGCGTCGCGTCGGATCGTGATCGAGCGCTTCCACGTGGATCAGATGGTGCGCGACTACGAGGACCTCTTCGCCGAGCTGCTCACGAGGAAGCGGGTCCCGCTGGCGGCGGCGGACCGCGCCGACGGCGTCTGAAGTTCCGCACGAACCGCGTCTTCCGCTCGAACGCCACCAGCAGCGGGACCGACACGGCGAGGAACGCGAGGCCCTCGATCAGGTCGCGGGGAACCTCGTCGAGCCGGCCGAGCGCCGAGTGCGCCTCGACCCAGTCGATCCCGAGGATGACCGCCGCCACCCAGAGGACCGGACCGAAAGTCTTCGCGGTCCAGACGACGGCCGCCATCCAGCTGCCGAGCGCGTGCCGCCCCGAGATCAGCAGCATGGCCGCCGTGTTCAGCGCGAGGTTCCCGCCCGTGACCACCGCGACACCCGACATGCCGTATCCGTGGCCGACGGCCCACGTGCCGCCGTACCAGTTGAGCGCGATCGACGCGAAGCCGAGCGGCACGAGCCAGTTCTGGCGATCGATCGCCATCATGTAGAAGCCCGGCATGATCGCGAGGCACGAGAAGACCATGGGCACGGAGAGCAGACGGAACAGGCCGATGGACTGCTCGTACGCCGGCAGGATCCAGCGTACCGGCGCCCCGACCACGAGGCACCCGAAGCCGAGCACGATCGGGACGAACAGCGCCAGGAACAGCGTGGGTTTCACGAGATGGTCACGGGGCGCCGTCGCGTCGTTGGTCTCGCCGTAGATCCGCAGGATGACCGGATAGAGCACGAAACCGATCGCGTCCGCTCCGTAGCGCACGAGGCTCGTCATCGTGACGGCGATGCCGTAGATGCCGAGGTCCTCCTTGGGAAGCGTGGCGTCGACGAGCACCCGGTCGATGTTGCGCAGCACGAGTCGCGTGAGCTGATAGAGGTAGATCGGGAAGCCGGTCACGAGCAGCGCACGCATCGTGGCGGGCTCGAACTTCAGGCGGAACGGGGCGCCGCTCCGCGCGATCAGCCACAACGTCGTGCCGAGGCGGGTGACGACCCACGCCACCATGACGCCGAACATCTTGTAGCCGGGGAGCAGCGCGAGCGACAGCACGAGATTCGTGGACGCGAACGCCACCGAGGCCACGCTGATCAGCTTGATGCGGCTGTAGGCGCGCAACAACGCCTTGTAGGTGTTCGTGATCTGCTCGAGGACGACGATCGCCCCGAGGATCGGAAGGCCCCAGCGATCGATCGGATCGAGGTCCCGGCCGAGCCAGGCGTAGAGGCAGAGGCCGATCCAGACGACCAGCGCCGATACGAACACGCCCGCGAGGCCGTTGTCGCGGGCGTTCATGACCCCGGCCTCGTCGCCGCGGCCGAGGCGGTGTCCCATCACCTTGTTGTAGCCGGGCAGGATGCCCAGGTGCGCGAACTGCGAGTAGTCGAAGATCAGGGCGAAGTGCTGCCAGATGCCGTTGCCGGCGGGCCCCAGAATCCGCGCGACGGCGAATCCCTTGATGAGGCTGCCGATGCGCAACGCGTACTGGCTCGACGCGAAGCCGGCGACGTCCTCGAGAATCGTGCGAATCCCGCCGGCGGGAGCGGACTTCGTCAAGCCCGCCCCCGTTCCGACTCGTGGATGGCGCGGGAGCGCCTACTCGAGGTCGATCTTCTGCAGCTCGACACCGAGCTCCTCGGCGAAGCGACCCCAGTCACAGTCCATCTTGGCCGGATTGCCTACGGCGATCGCCGTCAGGCGATCCGGGTGCAGCAGGCTCAGTGCCGCGGCGTGCACGTCCTCACGCGTCACGCGCCCGATCGACTCCAGGACCCGCTCGTCGTGGTCGGCCGGCAGGCCGTAGTACACGAGATCCAGGAACCGCGCGACGACCTCGTCCGGCGAATCCCACTCGAAGGCCTGCGAGTTCAGGATCGCGTCGCGCGCCCGGGTCAGGTCCTCTTCCGGAATGTCGCCGGAACGCATCCGCTCGATCTGCTCGAGAATGAGATCCGCCGCCCGGCAGGTGGTCTCGGCCTTGGACATCGCGAGCGTCATCATGTTCCCGGAATCCAGGCGGCCGAACTGCAGGAAGCCCCCGGCGAAGTACGCGAGTCCCTCGTCGTTCCGCACGCGGTCGACGATCCAGCTCGTGAAGCCGCCGGCCCCGAGGATCTCCATCATGACCTCGCCCGCCCCGCGATTCGGGTCGTCTTCGCGGGGTCCCAGGTGCCCGAGGATCACCGTGGACTGCGGAACGTCCTTCTCGGCGAGCGCAACGCGCGGCTCGACGGCCGGCGTGGGCGGGAGATCGGGGAACACGGTCTCCCCCGCCTGCTTCCAGTCGCCGAACGACCGGTTCAGCATCTTCTCCACCGTCTTGCGCGGCACGTCGCCGGTGACGGCCAGCAGGACGTTCGACGGCCGGAAGAAGTTCGCGTGGAACGCGACCAGATCGTCGCGGGTGAGCGCGTCCACGGATTCCTCGGTCGGCGTGCGGGCGCGCGGGTGGTTCGCTCCCCAGACGAGCTTGAGGTACTCGCGGAACGCGACCTGGATCGGCGAGTCGTTCTCGCGACGGATCTCCTCCTTCTGGAGGTTCTTCTGGACGTCCAGTCGGCCCTCCGCGAACGCGGCATTCCGCAGGACGTCCGCGAAGATCGCGAGCGCCGGCTCCAGGTTCGACGTGAGCACGTTCAGCGACACGTTGCCCTGATCGCTTCCGATCGCGGACGTGAGGTTCGCCGCGAGGAAGTCGAGGTCCTCGTCGATCTGCTCCGGCGATCGGGACGCGGTTCCGCCGACCCGGAGCATGCGGCCGGTCAGGCCCGCCACTCCCTGCCGATCCGACGGCTCCCACACGCGCCCCGCGCGCACGACCGCCCGCACGTTGACGAGCGGGAGACGTTCATTCCGCAGGTACCAGACCTTCATGCCGTTCTTCAGCGTGAAGGTCTCGGGCGTCCGCTTCTCCAGCTCGAGCAGAGGCGCCGCGGCCTTCGCTTCGTCCACCGACTTCGCGCGCGCGAGCGCGGACGTTGCGCCGAGGGGGCCGAACGCGGCCAGGATCGCGAGCGCGAGGGCCGTGCTTCCCGGGATCATCGTCTTCATGGCGATCCTCCTAGCCCTGGCCGCCGGGACGCGCGAACTCGGAGTCCGGAACGTCGCCGTTGAGCTGGATCTCGGTGATGATCGAGTCGGCGAACGGTTCGCCGTCGATGCGCGTGACGGTGCGGTACGGTCGCTTGACGCCGGCGACGTCCCGGTAGTCCGAGTACTCCTCGACGACCTCCGCGGGCTCGCCCGTCATCGGGTTGCTCCCGTCCCACGACATGCGGATCGGCAGCGCCGTCTTCGGATCCAGGTCGACGCGGAACGGCTTGCCGGTGGGGCCGCGCACTTCCACACTTTCGACACCGTCCGCCGGGTCGAGTGCCTGGAGTACGTAGAGATCCTCGAGCGCCGGGTACGCGAGCAGGAACACGTCGCGCTCCCACCCCTCGCGGAAGTCCCGCGCCTCGTCGGCGTCGAGATCCGCGACCTGCCCGCGGGCCGACGACCACAGCCGATCGCCCGCGCCGCCCTGGCTCTGGGTCATGCCGAACGCCGTGATCTCGAGGTCGTTCCGCATCCGGTCCGGCAACGCGTACAGCGTGCGACTCTCGGCCTCCATCTCGCCGGCGGGCGTCGAGAGAGTGACCGCCGCGCGGATGCGCGCGTTCTCGAGCTTCGCGACCCGGTCGCCGCCGAGCGCCTTCACCATCCGCGCCACCGTCGCCTCCCCCGCCGCTTCCTTCACGGGATCGGGCTCGAAGGACTTCGGCACCAGCGTCGCCACGATCGTGCCCTTGGGCTGGAACGTCGCGGCGGCGACCCGGCGCACGTCGTCGGCCGTGACGCGCTCGACCGCGCGATCGCTCTCGGTCATCACGCGCCAGTCGCCGAACGCGGCCTGGTAGGACGCGAGCTGCACCGCGGTCCAGAAGTTCGAGGCGAGCTCGCGCACGCGCGCCGCCTTGATCCGGTTCTT
>JAGQIB010000038.1:0-1167 GCA_020431545.1 Gemmatimonadota bacterium | reverse complement strand
TCGCGCCAGACCGCTTCCTCGACCTCGCCGGTCGTGTGCGGGGAACGCGGTTCCGCCGAGAGCACGAACAGGTTGTCCCAGCGATTGCCCGGGAACTCGTGGTCCGTGTCGATCGACGCGACCATCTGGCGCTCGTCGACCAGCGACCGGTTGAGACGAGACGAGCGACCGCCGGTCAGGATCTCCGAGATCACGCGCAACGTCGCGTCGTCCGCACCGGGCGCGTTCTCCTTGCGCCAGCCCATCATGACCTGGGGCTCCGCGTCGAACTCCACGTCGATGCGACGTGCCCCGTCGAGCGGCTGATCGTGCGTCTCGAGCGGCGTCGGCGGGTCCTGCCGCGGAATGCCGCCGAAGTAGTCCTTCACGCGGCGATGCACGTCCTCGGGATCGACGTCGCCGACGAGCGCGATCGTCATCCGGTTCGGCGCGTAGTAGACGCGGAACCACTCCTCGGCTTCGGTCCGCGTGATCGCGTCGATGTCGCTCGGATAGCCGATGAGCGAGAAGCCGTAGCCGTGGTGGTCGAACGCGACCGAGAGGAACCGCTCCTGGAGCGTCCCTTCCGGATCGCCGTCCACACTGAGCCGACGTTCCTCCTGCACGTTCTGCACCTCGGTGTAGAACTGGCGCAGAACCGGGTTCCGCAGGCGCTCGGACTCGAGGTACATCCAAAGTTCCAGCCGGTTCGACGGAATCGCCTGCACGTACGCGGTGATGTCGTAGGACGTGAACGCGTTCAGGAAGGTACCGCCGGCCTCCGAGTAGAGACCCATCAGCTCGTTGTCCACGGCGAACTCCTTCGCCGCCGCTTCCTCCGCGTCGCGCTCCGCGAGCCACGCGTCGATCTTCGACTGATCGGGACGCATCTTCGCGCGCTCGCGCAGGATCTCGCGCGTGAGCTCCTCGACCCGTTCGTGGTGGGGGCGCTCCGCCTCCCAGTTCGATGTCCCGATCTCCTCGGTACCCTTGAACAGCAGGTGCTCGAGCACGTGAGTGATGCCGTGGACTCCCGGCTTCTCCTCGGCGCCACCCACCGAGAACGCGGTCACGGTACCGATCGTGGGCGAGTCGTGGTTCTCGACCACGAGCAGGGTCAGGCCGTTGTCGAGCGTGTACTGCTCGACGTCGACGTGGGGCGCGGCCGCGTCGGGCGGCGCGGCGGCG
>JAGQIB010000687.1 GCA_020431545.1 Gemmatimonadota bacterium | reverse complement strand
GCGCGGTACTCCTGCGCGAAAGCGCCGGGAACGGGTAGCGCGACCGGAAGCGGAACGGGACGCGCCATCGTCACGCCGTCGAGGGATTCGAGCTCGGCGGCGAGATCCCAGATCGAGCCGTCCTCGATCGTCACCGCGAGGCGATAGACGTTGTTGAGATCGGGGAGATCGAAGTTCCCGGTGTTCGCGATGCCGCGAGCGCGAAGCTCGTCGAGGGTCTCCTCGGACACGGGGGACAGTCGGTGCCACGCGTGGGACGTGCCGGCGAGGGTCGCCTCGACGCCGCCGAGGGCGGGCGTCGCGAGATCCGTGAGCGCCCCGGCGCGAAGGCGGACCTGGGAGCCGGGGGTGAAGGTCACCTCGATCAGCCCCGGTTCGCAGGGATATCGAGTCGGGGCTGCGGCGTCGGCGACGCTCACGCCGAGCGTCGGCGGCATCGCATAAGTGGCCAAAAGACAAGCAATTACGAGCGCGTTCGACGGGTTCGGTCGGGTCTGCATGGCGTCCTTCCTCGGGTTCAGGCGCGGGCGGCGTCTATCCCGAGAGGCGCCAAGGAGGCGCGGGGACCGACATCCGGGGTCGCAAGGGGAGAACGGACCGGCCTCCGCGCGGGCGGCGCCTGCGTGAAGAAACGGAGTGCGAAATATGAAAGATCCGAGAAGGAGCCATCGGGCCGCCTCTTCGGCGCTCCGCCGCACGTGACGCGATGCGAGAATCCCCGCGCGCGGATGGAAAACGCGTCGACCCGGAGGCCATCGCTTGCTTCAACCGCTGGATCACTTCGTTCGCTCTCTCTTGATCGTCGCTCTTGCGAGCGGTGTCGCGCGAGCTGACGTGAATGCGGGAACTCCCGTGCTGCCCGAGGGCATCCAGGTACACGTCACGCTCGACCGAGAGAACTACCTCGTCGGCGAGACGGCCATCGCCGTCGTGCGGGTGATCAACGATTCCCCGATCGCCCAGCGAGTTCCGCCGCTTCCGACGCTGTCGGGACTGCTCGCGATCGAGGACGACGCCGGTCGCAGCCTGCGCCGGTCCGGCACCTTCGTGCGACAGCTCGACGGCACGGCGCTCGAGCTCGCGCCCGGGGACACGCTCCTCACCGAGTTCGATCTCTGCATCGATCGCGCCGAGGATTGCCAGTGCTTGAACGAGCGCAGTCGCGCGGTCGTGGTTCGTACTCCGTCCGGCCTCACGGGTATGGCGGAGATCACGGTCGATCCGGGGGACGCAGCGGATCGTCGGGTCGGGACGCTGCTCGCTCGATCGCGTGGCGACCGGCTGACCCGGGCGGAGCGCGTGCAGGTGGCGGATGAGCTCGGGGCGGCGGTCGAAACGGCGAGTTCCCCGCGTCTCGTTCCGTTCGCGATGTTCGAACGGATGCGCCAGTGTCAGCTTCTCGGGCGGCGGGACGTCGCGCGGGATCTCGGAATGCAGCTCGTCGACCGTTACCCGGACGACCCGCGGATCGTGCGGGCCGCTCTCGTGCGCCTCTACAACCTGCTGGATCTCGGCGAGATGAGGGCGTATCTCACCGTTCTCCGGAACGGCGAGAGCGAAGCCGGTCGGGCCGCCGATCGCATGCTCTCGAACGTCGCGCTCTGGCCCGTGCCCCCGCAACCCCCTACCGGGTGACGCGCATCGTTCGGGCGGCCGCCGGTCCGGGGCTGGCCCTCGTCGTACTGGTTCTCTCCGGCTGCGGCAGCACGGCTCCCCTGGCGTCGCGAGAGATCGGCTACATCTCGCAGCCCGGATGCGACGCTTTCCCGCGCGGTGAGCGGTACGTCGCCGATCGATTCCGCCCGGCCGGCATCGCGTTCTCGATTGCGGACTCCGTTATGGTGGCCGCGGATCCGGCAAAGCCGTTCCTGCTTCTCGACTGGGGTTATCCGACCGAGCTGCGGGACTACGCAATCGAGCAACTCGGGGAGCTCGCGCGCGACGACTACGTGTTCGCGCTCCACTCCGTGATGGTGCAGGCACCCGGCGCGCCGACGTTCGACATCGCGGGCTACACGTTCGTCGACTCCCTCGGAGTCTGGCCGGATCTCGCGGTCGTCGTCACGGACGCGATCGAGCGCCGTTTCCACCGGAGCGCGGTGCGCGACGCGATCGCTTCGACGACCGTCCACGAGCTGGGGCACGCGTTCGGGATTCGCGGCGAGCCCTATCGCAGTCCGGCCGGGCGCCTCCGGGAGCACGATCGAGGCGGGTGCGTGATGTGGGGGCTCACCGACGATGCCGACGGTCGCCTGTGGCTGACCGATCCCACGTTCTACCCGCAGCCCGAGTGGCTCTGGCCCTTCCAGGGTGGATTCTGCGACGTTTGCCGGGAGATTCTCCGGTCGGCGAACCCGGCGCCCTGAGCGACCCCGGGTTTCTCCCGAGACTCGTGTGCGCTCGCCGGACCGGGAGGCGTTCCT
>JAGQIB010000686.1 GCA_020431545.1 Gemmatimonadota bacterium | reverse complement strand
CGAGGAGGAGACCACCGGCCGCCTGCCCGCGCGCGTCGCGCAGCACGGAGCTCGAGATTCCGAGCCAGCGCGGCTCGCCGTCGCCGCCCGGCATCGAGAGTTCCACCCGCCGCCGCGCCCGCTCGCGGTCCAGGAGATCCCGTGCCAGCGACGCCATCGGCGTACCCTCCGGGAACACCGAGTCCACGGCGCGGCCGATCGCGCGGCCGCGCGGCGTGGCGAAGATCTCCTCCGCCGCCGGGTTGAACATCGTGATGCGGCCGTCGTGATCGAACGCCACGAGCCCGCTCCCGATCGACTCGAGGATGAGGTCGTTCGTGCGCCGGATCCACGCGGCATCCTGCACGGCGGCCGTCATGCGGTCGCGGTACTCGGACTCGCTGTCCTTGAGCGTGCTCATCACTTCTTTCATGGTGCCGAGCACGAGATCCACGTCGGAGGTGCTGGCCGGGGCGCCGCGCGAATCCGCGGTCGAGCGCGAAGACCACCGCAGAAGAATGAGCACGCCGGCGGCGGCCACGGTGCCGCCGAGGATCTTCGCGAGCGTGAGCAGGAACTCCGCTGCCGCGAGGCCGCGATCGCGTGACGCGTCGAGGCGGACGAGCACGGCGCCGATCGAGCCGCCGGAGGCCATCGGGAGCACCACCACCAGGCCGCCCGCAGCGTCGCGTTCGGGCTCGCGCATGGCGGCGTCACCGGTGGCGCCGGCCGCGATGCGCACGCGCGGGGGGACGGCCGGATTGAGCTCACCCTCGTAGACGCCGCCCACGAGACCGCCTTCGCCATCGTAGAGCACGATGTCGGTCACCGCGGTGGCGCGGCGAATCTCCTCGAGGCGCTGCAACGTCGTCGGGTCCCCGGGACGCACCGGGCGCGAGCCCGCCTCGGCCACCACCTCGGCCGCCAGGCCGGACGCGACGCGCAGCCGGTCCGCCAGCTCGTGGCCGAGGGACTCCTTGAGTCGGACCGCGAGGTGCAGCGAGAGCAGCACGAGCGCGAACAGCGCCGCCACGCCGAAAGCGGGAAGCCACGCGGATCGCGGCGGATCCGCCGGCCCCGGTCCCGGGCGCGCGGGCTCCGTCCGCGGCGAGTGCGCGCGGCGGAGGTCGGGCGCCGGAGTGGTGATCGGCGTCTTGGTCCGCATCACGGGAAGAGGCCGAGATAGGCCCTGACGATCTGCGCGCCGAAGAAGTAGACGAGGACGGCGCCCGGGGCCAGGAACGTCCCGAACGGGAGCTCCGCCGTGCGACCGGCGCCGCGACGCAGCAGGAACACGCTCGCGTAGAGCGTCCCCGCGATCGAGCCCACCATGATCGTGAGGAATGCGCCGACCGGCCCGAGGAAAGCGCCCACGAGACTGAGCAGCTTCACGTCGCCGCCGCCGAGCCCGTCGCGTCCCGTGGCCGCGCGGTAGCCGGCCGCCACGGCGAACAGACCGCCGCCGCCCACGAGCACGCCGAGCAGCGCCTGCTTCGGCTCCACGCCGGCGCCGAGGAACGCGGCGCCGAGCGCGATCAGCGTCCCGGGCAACGTGATCACGTCCGGGATGATCATGTGGTCGAGGTCGATGAACGTGACCACGACCATCGCGGCCACGAACGCGAGCGCGAACCCGAGCGCGAGCGGATCCGTGACGAGCATCGCCGTCCCCGCGAACAGGAGTCCGGTCA
>JAGQIB010000685.1 GCA_020431545.1 Gemmatimonadota bacterium | reverse complement strand
TGCTCGCGCCCACGCGCGGGCTCGGTCGCCTGGTGGCGCGGGAGGTGCCGGCGGCGGCGCCGCCGCTCGGCGCGCGCCTGCGCGAGCTCCGCCGCCTCGCCGACGTGCTGCTCCCGGCCGACGTGCGACCGGCGCTGCTGGAAACGTCACGGGTGCTGGTGGTTCCGGATGGTCCCTTGCATCGCCTGCCGTTCGAGGCGCTGATCCTGACCGAGGGGCCGCAAGGCCCGGTGTTCTGGCTCGATGTCGCGCCGTCCACCACGTACGCGCCCTCGCTCGCGACGTTCGTGGCCCTGGCGGAGCGGGATCGCCGGCGGGAAGGCGGCGCAGGCGGCAAGGGCGGCAAGGGCGGCAAGGGTGGCCGGAAGAGCCGGCCGGGGGAGGCCCTCACGGTCGCCGACCCGCTCCAGGGCACCACGCCGTCCCCGGGCGAACTCGGACCGCTTCCCGGCGCCGTGCGGGAGGGGCAGGAATTCGCTCGTGCGTTCGCGGACCGCGGCGTCGTTTCCCTCGTAGGACCGGAGGCCCGGGAGGCGGCCGTGAAGGCCGAGCTGCCGAAGGCCGCCGTGGTACACTTGGGCACTCACGGGATCGTCGAGCAGGACCGGGACGATCTCCTGGCGGCGCTGGTACTGGCGCCGGAGCCGCCGGCGGCCGACGAGGACGGATTCCTGCACCTTTTCGAGGTCTACGAGCTGCCGCTGTCGGCGGAGATCGTGGTCCTGTCGGCCTGCGAGACGAAGCTCGGCCGCCGCGTGCGCGGCGAAGGCGTGTTCGCGCTGTCGCGGGGATTCCTGGCCGCGGGTGCGTCGCGCACGGTGGCGAGTCTGTGGTCGGTGAACGACGAGGCGACCGCGGAGGTCATGGAGCGCTTCTTCGACCGCGCCCGGGACACGGGCGACTGGCCGGGAGCGCTCCGCGACGCGAAGCGCGCCGTGCGGGCCGAGTCCCGTTTCGCGGATCCGTTCTACTGGGCGTCCTTCACGATTTCGGGGGTCTTTCCTTGAGGCGTGCGCTGCTGCTGTTCGGACTTCTCGCTCTCGCGTCTCCCGCCGCGGCCGCGCCGCTGCTCGGCGAGCCCAAGGTCGACCGTCCGTCGAACCAGTACGACGGACGCTGGTGCCCCGCGGACAAGTTCGATTTCAACGGCGTGTTCGTGGCGGACGGGCCGGAGGCCACGATCCAGTTCGTCGCCTCGAACTACCTGTTCGGGATCGGGGACTACCGCCGCGAGCTGCTGGACAACGTCTTCCTCGTGCCGCTCTCCGCGTACGACGCGGCGACGCACCTGCCGACCCCGGCGCTGATCGCCGCGTACTACTGCATCGAGAACGACGGTCCGTACTTCCATTTCCAGGAAGTTCCGCCGACCGAGATCATCTTCTCGGATCAGTTCCCGTCCACGGTCGGGCTGCCGTGGGAGACCACGTACGCGAGCTGGATCGGGAACTCCGCGATCAACTCACTCGAGACACCGGTGGTGGACACCGGCGGCGCGCTGTTCCTCGCCGACACCACGTCCATGATCTCCACCGTGACCACGTCGGCGACGTTCACGGGGCTCACGCCGGGCGAGACGTACGTGATCACGTTCTGGGAGAACGTCTACAACAACTTCGGCACGGATCTCACCGTGCAGATCTACGGCACCGAGTGGTTCTCGAACGGGACGTACGGCTGGCTCTGGAACTCGGACGACACGCGCGCCGTGTCGTGGGTGGACTACGACGGCGACGGCGACCAGGACCTCTACACGATGGACGACTTCCAGCCGAACCAGCTGTTCCGCAACGACGGCGGCTTCCTGTGGGAGATCGTGGGCGCGGCGGGACTCGGCGCCGCGAGCGCCGGGCGCACCGTGGCTTGGGCCGACGCCGACAACGACGGCGACCTCGACTGCCACATCGGGAACTCGGCGGCGGCGAACCTGCTCGGCCGCAACGACGGCGGGACGTTCGTCACCATCCACACGCTGGACAACGGCCGCGCGTACTCCACGAACTGGGTCGACTACGATCTCGACGGCGACGTGGACTGCTACACCGCGAACCTCAGTCAGGCGAATCGCATGCTCCGGAACGACGGGAACTTCACGTTC
>JAGQIB010000684.1 GCA_020431545.1 Gemmatimonadota bacterium | reverse complement strand
ACCGTGCAGTTCCCGACCTCGAGCGCGTACGGGCCGGGCGTGTCGTTGAACGAGTAGATGCCGATTCCGTGCTGGGTTCCGGAGGCGGGCGTGTCGCGGATCGCGATCACGTCGCAATCGAGCACCGCGCCGCCCGCGTTCCAGAAGGCCACGCCGGAGAAGCGGTTGTTCGCGTTGCCGGCGCCCTGGCCATCGATCGTGAAGTTCTGGATCACGAAGCCCGGCGTGTTCGCGCCGGTCACCACCGGCTTGTTCGGGCCAGTCGTGGTGAACGTGACCGCGAGGGTCGCCGGCGACGCGATGATCGTCGTGTTGCGATCGGCGCCGTGCAGCGTGACGTCCTTGCCGTCGCAGATCACCTGCTCCTCGTACGTGCCGGGGAGCACCTCGATCGTGGTGCCGCCGGACACTGCGAGCACGGCGGACTGGATGCTCCAGCCGAGGGTGCCCACGGTGCCGTCGACGTAGACGCCGCGATCGAACGTGTTCGCGGCGGCGATCGTGGCGGCGGCCTGGCCGGTGTTCTGGAAGAACACGTGACCGGTGGCCGCGAGCGGCGCCTGGATGCCGGTACTCACGAACGAGTTCCCGCTCACCGTCGTGCTCGGGCCGCGCACGCGGAGGCTGGTCGCGAACCGCGTGGTGGTGCCGGCGAACGTGTTGCCGGTCACGATCACGCCGTCACCGTCGAGGGTGACGAGCGTGTTGCCCTGCTCCTCGACGGCGGGGTTGTACCCACCGGCCGTTCCCGTGACCATGTTGTTCGAGAACGTCACG
Source organism: Gemmatimonadota bacterium (assembly GCA_020431545.1). GTDB lineage: Bacteria > ARS69 > ARS69 > ARS69 > ARS69 > JAGQIB01. Next base: position 1,537 of record JAGQIB010000684.1, on the reverse strand, counting down.
TTCGACGTGCTCGTGCAGCCGCCGCCGCAGCCCATCACCACGAGCTGACGCGGTCGGTTCGGCGCCGAGAACTGGTCGCTGAAGCCGTTGCCATCCGGACCCGCGCCCACGAACGTCTGACCCGAGAACGTGTTCCCGTCGATCAGGAAGTTCGAGATCGTGGCGCCGTACTCCGTGAGCAGACCGCCGTCTCCATTCGCGACGATCTCGTTGTCCAGGATCTGCGCGCCGGAGTGGCCGCCCTGGAAGTAGATCGCGGCGTTCTCGATCGCCGGGTTGCCGTTGTCGATGCCGATGATCGTGAAGCCCTGCCCCACGTCGCCGATCTGGACTCCCGTGGTGCCGCCGGTGACGCGAATCGTGCCGAGCGAGCCGTCGGCGATTCCCTCGATCGTGGTGACCGCGCGACCGCCGGTGGAGATGAGCGTGAGGTCGAGATTGATCGTGACGTTTTCGTTGTAGGTGCCCGGCGAGACGGAGAGCACGTCGTTCGCGCTCGCCGCGGAGACCGCGGCCTGGATCGTGGGATAGTTGTTGAGCGTGTTGAGGTTCTGCACCTGTGCCTCGGCGGGACGGCTCCCGGCGAGACTCAGCAGCAGAATCGCGGCTCCCAGGGTCGACCCGAAGATCGAGCGGGCGCGCAACGAGACTGCGGAACAGGACATGAGTCAGCTCCTCGAAAAGAGTGAGCCGGCTCGGACGGAAGCAAGTCGAGAGCTGAGTCGAATCCGGGTGCCGGTCCTTCCGCTCCGGACCGGTGAAAAATCGGGATCGGATCGCGTGGAGGTCGGGGCAGCGGGGCTCGATCCGAGCACTCGAACGTAACGGACCGGCGGACGCGAATCACGCGGATTCGCACGCTCCGCCCCCGAGGTCCGGATCCGATCCCGTGCCCGGAATCGGCTGCAAAGTCGTCGTAAAACGATTGCACGACGCACTTTACGCGATCACACGCGCGTCTTTCGGTCGTCCCCGCGATTCCGCGTTCGATCACCCGTTCCCCGCGGCCAATCCCTTGCGACGTGTCGATTCGCGATTCCGGGACGAAGTTCCAGGATCATGCGAACTCTTCTCTCCTGGCTCGGACTCTGCGTGATCCTCGCGCTCTCTCTCGCGATCTCGGCCTGCGACCGCAGCGATGCCGACGAGTCGCCGGAGATCGCGCAGCTCGCGGACGTGCTCGATCGGCTCCCCCCCGAGGTCCGGGCGCGACTCAGCCCCTTCCAGCGCGGCATTCCCGGACGCTGGCGCGAGGTGCGCGAAGACGATCCGGAGTTCCTCGCCGACGTGGAGCGGCTGAGCTCGCTCGGGTACGCGGCCGGCGTGCAGCCGGCGGACGGGCGCGGCGGCGCGCACACGTTCGACGCGAGCCACGTGCAGCCGGGTCTGGGCTTCTGGACTTCGGGTCACGCGCCGGAGGCGATCCTCTCCGATCTCGAGGGTCGGCTCGTCCACACCTGGCACGCGACGTACGATCAGGTATTCCCCGACTCGCCCTTGCCGAAGCGCAACATCGCGACGGACTACTGGCGCGCCG
>JAGQIB010000683.1 GCA_020431545.1 Gemmatimonadota bacterium | reverse complement strand
GCGCCGTCCAGGTCGCCCTTCTCCTCGAGGCAGGCGGCGACGCCGCTGTGGGCGCCGTCGGTCAGGAGATCGCCGTAGAGCGGCTTGGCCAGGAACGCACGGAACGCTTCCTCCGCCTTCGCGTAGTCACCCATCTCCAGGTAGGTGTTCGCCAGGACGTACGTCGCCTCGCGGCCTTCCTCGGTGCGCTTGAACTCCTGGCGGACGTTCTCGAGCGCGGTGGCGCCGGCGCTGAGGTCGCCGCCCATGAAGGCTTGTCGGGCATCGGAGAGTGCCCGTGCCGCCGCCGGATTGTCCGGTCCCTGGCCGACTCCCGCCGCCTGACCGCCGATCCGGACCGCGGCCGCCACCGCCCCCACGAAGACGATCACGGCCACGCCGACCACGATCGGGTTCTCCCGGGCGTACGAAACGGCTCGCTGGACGAGATCGATGAAGTGGTCTTCTTTCAGCTGCTTGCGTGTCAGACGCTCGGACATTCCCGCGGCTCCTGGAGGTCCTGGATCGGAATCTGGGATGGGATGACAATCGAGGGAGCCTATCACCCGCCGCGCGGCGCGACAAGGCGGGGTGCCCGGCAGGAGCGGATCGTCCTCCCCGCGTCCCCCGGCGCGGAGGCCCGCCCCGTGCTCGATCCCTGCGCGGTTGACACCGCCCGGGCGATTCGGCTTCCCTGGTCGTCGGGCCGGGTCCAGCCGACCCGAGCGGCGCGCTTCCCCCAGCCAAGCGGTGGGCCATGCGCGGGTACCGACGACGTTCCGGACTGGCATATCTACTGGGGGTCGCCGCCGCCTGCGGTCTGACCTTCTCCGTGATCGCGGCCCTGCTGCAGCTCCCGGACACCGCCTGGTGGGGGCTCCGGGCCCGTGCCGACGGCATCGTGCGCCGGGTCGCCGAGGACTCTCCGGCGGCGCGCGCGGGCGTCGAGAAATCCGATCGCGTGATTCTGTTCGGAGGGCAGCCCTGGGCTCTCTCGGAGCTCGTGAGCGCGAAGCCGGGCGACACCGTCCGGGCGCGGATCCGCGCGACCGACGACACCGAACGCGAGGTCGCCCTGCGCGCGGAGCCGATGCCGGGCCCCGAACGGGTGCGCAAGATTCTGTTCGGCGTGGTCGCGCTGTCGTTCCTGCTCACCGGTCTCGTCGTGTACCTCAGTCGCTCCGACGCCGTGGCGAACCTCTTCGCCGCCATGTGTCTGCTGTTCGCGCACCAGGTCGCCCCCGCCGCTCCGCCGACGTCGTTCGCGGGACTGTTCGCGAAGAAGCTCCTGCTGGATCTCTCCACGCTGGCGCTCCCGTCGGTGGTGCTGCACTTCTTCCTGCTTTTCCCGCAGCGCGCGCGATTCCTGCGCGCCGGTGCCTACCGATCGTGGCTGCTCTACGTTCCCGCGATCGTGGCGATGCCGCTCGCGATCCGCTTCGATCTCGATCTGTTCCGCACAGGCCGGATCTCGTCCGCGGCCGAGATCTTCGAAGCGACGTCGGCCCTGGTATTCGTGGCGATGATCGCGTGGGGGGTCGCGTCGTTCCTGCGAGGAGTGCGGAACACGGAATCCCCGCCGCTGCGCAAGAGTCTCCGGTGGGTTCTTCCGGGGACCGCGGCGGGAATCCTGCCGCCGCTCGTGTTCGCCGCGCTCCTGAACGTGGTTCCCGATCTGGAACTGCCCCTCGAGAACTACGCGTTCGCGACGCTCGTGCTGGTACCGCTCACGTTCGGGCACGCCATCGTCCGTTACGGCCTGCTCGACCTGCAACTCGTCGTCAAGCGGAGCGTGCTGTACGCCGCGGTCACGGCCGCGGTCGTCGTGGCTTACTGGCTCGTGGCGGAGATCGTCGCGGGACTCGTGGGACGGTCCGGCAACGAGCGCACGATCGTCTCGTTCGCCGTGATCTTCGCGGCCGCGCTCCTGTCGATCCCGGCGCGCGAGCGAATCGATCGCTGGCTCGATCATCTGCTGTATCGCGACCGGTTCGACTACCGCCGGACCGTGCGGCGATTCTCGAACCACTTCGCCACGATGATCGAGCGCGACCAGCTCGGGCAGCTGCTCGTGAACCGGATCCCCGAGCTCCTGCAGACCGAGCGCGCCGTGCTGTTCCTGCGCACCTCGCGCGACGAGGC
>JAGQIB010000682.1 GCA_020431545.1 Gemmatimonadota bacterium | reverse complement strand
TCGAGGTGGCGGGAGACGAGGCGACGTTGCGGGGCGCGTACGCGGTGCTCGAGGACCACGACTGGCTGACGGGCGTGACCCCGGCCGGCGGTGCGGACGTCATCGACCTCCTCGTGCGCAATCCGGATCGCTGGCTCGGGCGCAAGGGTATCCCGTTCGCCGACGTCGTGGACCGCGAGCTCTCCGCGCTCGAGAAGTCGAAGAAGTCCACGCCGGAGGCGGTCGAGGTCGCGCGTCGGCTGTTCGGCGCCGGCACGTCGCGCGCGTGGTACCGCAAGAATCTCGGCATCGAGCTGATCAACGGCAAGGGCGACGGTTCGTACTTCCGCACGGTGGAGTCGCTCCTGTCGCGCTCGACCGGCGGTGACTGGCGCGTGGTGGTGGTGGACGATGCGCACAACATGACCGACGCGGCGGAGAATGCGTTCCTGAAGACGCTGGAGGAGCCGCCGCCGAACACGTTGCTGGTGCTGGTGACGTCGCAGCCGCTCTCTCTCCTGCCGACCACGCTCTCGCGCTGCGCCCGCCTGGTGTTCGACGCGATCCCGGTGGACCCGCTCGCGGAGTTCCTGCACGAGACCCAGGACGTGGAGCGACCCGCGGCGACGTTGCTCGCCACGCTCGCCGAGGGCAGCGTCGGCCGCGCGCTCGAGCTGCGCGACATCGACTTCGGCTCCCGTCTCCGGTTCCTCGAGGAGCTGCTGCCGGCCGTCGCGGCCGGCGATCTCGCGCGGTGCCTCGCGCTCGCCGGCGCGCGAGTGGCGGCGGGCGGGGCAGACACCGACAACGTGCGCGTCGCCCAGCGGCGCGAAGCGAGCGTGCTGCTCGATCTCCTCTCCCTGACGTTCCGCGACCTCGCGCTGCAGACAGCCGCGCCCGATCTCCGCCTCGCGAGCGGCCTGCCCGCGGATTTCGTGCGTTCGATCGCGGCCCGCCAACCGGTGGAGGTCTGGGAGGAGCTGTTCGATCGCACGGGTGCGGCCGCGGCCGACGTCCGGCTCTCCGTCGAGCCGCGTCTCGCCGTCGAGGCCCTGTTCGTGGACGCGCTTCCGGCATGAGTCGTCGCCGGGCTCTCCGGGCGGTGGCGCTGGCGAGCCTGTGCTGCGTGGCCGCGTGCGGCGACGGCGACCGCGCGGAACGTCGCGCGGCCGCGGTGAACGACGGCGCCCGCAGCTCGCCGGCCTCCGATCTCCCGGACGCGCTCCTTCTCCGTTTCCGCGAATCGAACGGGGTCGGGTTCGACCGGGAAAGCTGGGAGCTCGAACTCCTGCAGATGGGCAGCGACGTCCGGCTCCGCGGCTCGGTCCGATCCGGCGGCACGTCGGTGGCGATCTATCAGCCGATGGGACCGGGCGACTTCGCGCACCTCTGGCAGTGGATCCGCACGTTGCCCTACCCCGGCTGGCAGGCGCACGAGGACGAGAGCGTCGCCGAGGAGGAATGGTCCAAGTCACTCCAGATCGACGTCGTCCTCCGGAACGGGGACCGCAAGCTCGGTCGCGGCACCTGGCGCCGACCGCTCGTGGGCGCGGCCTGGGTGCAGGACCTCGAGGATCGCAT
>JAGQIB010000681.1 GCA_020431545.1 Gemmatimonadota bacterium | reverse complement strand
GGTGAGGCCAGTGAGCGTGACCGTTTCCGGCCCATGGCCGAGGAGTGACCGGATCTCAGTAAGCCCGCGCCCCCCTGCCTTGGCCGAAAGCAGGGCGAAGCCGTTCGCATCCGTCACCGCGGTCGGGATCCCGGATGCGCACTCCACCACGCCTTCGTGGTAGACGCGATAGAGTTCCACTCCTTCGAGCACGTCTCCGTTTCCATCACGCACCACGATGTCGGTCTGGTACACCGAGTTCGGGACCGCGTCGGGTTCCGGCCCCACCACCAACGCATGAACCGCAGTGAAGAGCTCGATCGTGCTGTTGTGCATGCTCGGATATCCGGCCAGGCACAGCACGGGCCCCGAACTCTCGCTGCGCGCCAAGAACAGACCGCCGCCGGCCGGACTGACCTCCCAGAAGGCCAGACCGTCGTTGTGCTTCGTGCCGACGCTCGTGAACGCGCCGCCCACGAGCACGCCGTTGGAGGCGCGGTACTCGCTGTTCGGCTGAGTCGAAACCAGGCCGCGAAGCGCGTACACCGGACCACCGCCCACGCCGACGCCCAGCGCGCTCCAGGCTCCTCCGTCGAACCTCGCAATGTTCGAGGCCGTGACGGACCCGACGTGCTGGAAGTCTCCCCCGACGTAGAGGTAGTCGCCATGGGCCTCGAGCGCGTACACCGGGCCGTCCGGCGACTGCGGCAGGGGCTCCCAGCTCTCGAGCTCGGCATCCCAGCGCGCGAGGTACCCGGCGCTGGCTCCCCCGGCCTGGGTGAACTCGCCGCCCATGTACAGCGTTCCGTCGAACTCCTCGAAGCACCGGACTCGACCGTTCGTACCGCCGCCGGCGTCGACCCAATCGGCCCCGTCGAAGTACGTCACGTTCGCCAGCGTGGCGCCGGTCGCCACAGCCTGCGTGAAGGAGCCGCCGACGAAGATCGTCGTCCCCCATTCGTACAGGGCACGAACCTCTCCGTTGACGCCGCCGCCCGAGGGGGCCGACCAGGTCTCCGAGTCGCGGTTCCACGTGGCGAGATTGTTCACCGAGGTTCCCGCCACCGAGCTGAATGCTCCGCCGGCCAAAATGATGTTCTCGTCGCCGAAGCAGAAGTTCGTCGTCGGGAGCAGCGCGTGAACCTCCGAGCTCGAGCCGAAGTCCTGTGCGAAGGCCGAGAGGAATCCCGAGGTGCTGATGTTCGCGATCGAGCGCATGGGCGCGCCCTGGAACTGCTCCTGGAAGTCTCCTCCGACCACGAACTCCGCGGCCCCGGTCGGGACGGCCGTGCGCGCGACATCATCGAGACCGCTGGCATCCACCACGCGCCGACCGATCGATCGCGCGATCTCCCAGCGGGAGATGTTGCGCTGCCAGTTGTTCCACGAGAGGTTCGACTGGAAGTCACCCGCCAGCGCGAGGAGCGGACCGCTCGTCCCCGATCGCTCCGAGATCGAGTAGACCGTGGCCGAACTGGATCCGTTCGCGAAAAGACCGTTCCCGGACGACCGCCACGTATCGATGTCGCGGAAGAACGCGAGATTCGCGACGCCCGTTCCGTCGATCTCCCGGAACGTGCCTCCGACGAGGACCTCGGCGCCGATCGACTCGACGGTCTCGACGACCGCACCCGCGGCGAACGGAGCACTCAGGATCTCGACGCGGTGCCAGAACCCGCTCCGGTCCGCATCCGGTAGCACGAACTGAAACGCCGCCGGATCACCCGCGGTTTCCCGACCGCCGACCCACAGATCGCCGTCGTGAAACGCTACGGCCGAGCACTCGACCGGATGGTCGCCGGTCGAGAGGATCTCCATCGACTCGTACGGATCGAGCACGTCGATGTCGGCACTATCGAACCGGACGATGTCCTGCAACGTGGGATCATTGCTCGCCTCGAAGTCACCCGCAACGTAGACATACTGACCGTCGGGCGACGTCGTGATGTCGAGAACGGATCCGATGACGTCCGAGTCGAAGTCCCCGACTTCCGTCGGGCTGCTGTTCGAGGCGGTTCCTGGCGTGTACCAAACCGCCGTGCCGTCGATGTCCCCCAGTTCCAGCCCGAGGACGAACCCGACCCCGTCAACAGCCGCGATGGCGCCGACGTACCAGTTCCCCGGAATGCCGGACAGCTCGTACGTGCTCCCCGCTCCGGCCGGCTTCGTGACCGTGTAGTACGATCCGTCGGCCCAGTGAGCCACACAGAGGCGCGTGGCGTTTCCGGCGAGGGCGTGAACCGGCCCGACGACGGATGGTCCGCCGACCGCGCTGAAGTCCGTGCCATCGAATCGGGCGATGTTCTCGTAGGTCGTCCCGGGCACGCCGATCTCGAAGTCACCTCCGACAAAGAGATAGTCGTCGTCCGCGTATAGAGCGTACACGGGTCCATTGGGCTGAAGATCGGTGGCCTGCCAGGAATTCGTGAGGGAGTCGAAGTAGTAGAGGAAGCCCCCGCTGTCGTACAGGAAGCTCCCCGCGACATACGTCGTCCCCTGGAAGTCCGCCGCCGCGTGCACGATGAAGTCTCCGCCGAAGTCCGCCCCGGGCATCCAGAGCGGGGAATTGAACTGTGCCGACCACTGATCGGCGTGAGTGGCGGCGGGCAGCAGCAGCGCGGCCGCCATCAATGCCACGCGGAGTGGCGCGGAACGGACCGCGCGATTGGACCCGAGGTGCGGTTTCATGTCTCCCTCCAGTGGGTTCGTCGTGCCCTCCGGCCGAACGGATCGCCGGTGTTCACGAATCCCAAGCAGGGATCAGGCCAACCGAAAGAGACTCGAAAGACGCTCGTGCCAAACCGCGAACAAGTGGCTCTCGCCGGTTCCGGAATGGATGTGGACTTCCCACGGCGACGAGACCGGGATCGGGACACCCTTCGGCGATGTTCGTGTTCACACACCGTC
>JAGQIB010000680.1 GCA_020431545.1 Gemmatimonadota bacterium | reverse complement strand
GAGTCGGCTCTCGGGGAGTCTGTTCTCGGGGGTCGTTGGGAGTTCGCGTCGCCCTTCCCTGGGGCGGTGAGAAGCGGGTGGCGGAAGGCCCCGGAGGCTGGCATAGTCCCCCCTGGACGAATTTCCGGGCCCCGGGATGACGACCCGGAGGGGCTCGGGCTGTTCGGGCCTCGGCCCGGAGAGTGGTCCTGTGCCTCGTAGCTTCCCTGCCGAAAGAGAGACCGTTGATCGCGCGTAATTCTGCTCGACGTGGCCGTGGTGTCGCCGCTGCGGCGTTGTTGGCGCTCGCGGGATTGGTGCTCGTGGGGACTCCGCTGGAGGCCCGCAAGCTGAGCGTCCACAAGCCCTCCGAGGTGTGGGCGGAGATGCGCGGGCGCGCGGCGGACGGCGAGGCGCCGGAGGTCGAGCGGATCTCGCGCGTGAAGGAGCGGTTCGACGCGCTCGCGCCGGAGGCACGGCACGGTCACCTGCAACTCGGAAAGCCGGTGCCCTCGATCCTCACGCGGACCGACCTCGAGAAACGTCCCGGTCTCGGGCGCGGTGCGGGCGTGGACACGACGGTGATCCAGATCGCGGTGATCCGTGTCGAGTTCGAGACGGACCGGGCCGGCGATCGCACGACGGGCGACGGGCGCTTCATGCGCGAGGACAACTCCGACGTCTACTTCATCGATCCGGCCCCGCACGACGACGCGTACTTCGCCGCGCACGTGGAAGCGGTGAGTCGCTACTGGGCCTCGATGACGTACGGGCGAGTGAAGTTCGAGGGCACGGTGTTCCCGCGCAACGATCGCTTCGGCGCGTACCGTCTCACGGACATGGAGGACTACGGCCCGCGGAACGACGACGAGCTCTTCTCGATCGAGGGCCTCACGAACTACGCGCGCGAGTCGCTCATCGCGGCGGACGCGGACAGCGACCTCGTGTGGTCGGACTACGACGTGCTGTTCGTGGTGCACGCGGGCTCGGACTGGCAGAACGACGTGTTCGGGAACACGCCGCTCGACCTGCCGACGTTCTCGATCGCGTTCTCCGATTCGGATGTCGTGGTCACGGACGAGGGCGACACGCTCACCACGATGATCACGTACCCGGAGACCTCCAGCCAGGACGGCTTCCTCGTGGCGCTGAACGGCGGCATCGCGCACGAGATGGGCCACCAGCTCGGCCTGTTCGACGTCTACAACGTGGAGACCTTCGCGCCGACCGTCGCGTTCTACGACGTGATGGACTCCGGCAACCTCACGAGCGTGTTCATCCCGAAGCCGGCGGAACCGGACAGCCTGGAGGAGGTCATCGGCGTCCTGCCGAGCTGTCCGGGCGCGTGGTCCCGCTGGCTCGTGACGTACCAGCTCGGCATCGACCCGCCGCGCGTCACCTCGGACTCCCCCCGTGTTCGACTCCGCTCGATCCAGTCGCGCGCGGAGGGAGCCACGCTGCCGCCGGGCACCGAGAAGTGGTACCGCGTGCCGATCAGCGACACGGAGTACTTCCTGCTCGAGAACCGGATCGACGATCTGGACGGCCGATACCCGGATGGCTCGTTCCGCACGGCACTCGACCAGGACGA
>JAGQIB010000679.1 GCA_020431545.1 Gemmatimonadota bacterium | reverse complement strand
TGTTGAGGGTCACGCCGATCGCCGTCATCGCGACGAGCGTGCCGCCGAGGGCGGTGAACAGACCGACCATCACCCACCACGCGGGCCGCGGACTCAGGAAGAACAAGAGGGCCATGAAGATGAGCACGGCCCCCTGGATCGCGTTCCGCGTCAAGAGCGACAGTCGGCCCTCGATCAGCCGGGCGAGATCGGAGTGCAGGGCGATCGTTCCCGGCAGGACCCGCGTGCTGCGGCTGCCGAGCTCCCACGCCGCCTCGATGCCGGGATGGATCGTCCGCTCGAGCGCCGTCTGCGGGAAGGGCTTGCCCTGCCGTCCCGCCGCGTAGGCCCGCACCATCTGGGCGATCTCGATCGCGTCCTCGTCGCCGTTCTTGAACGCCGTGACGCTCACCGCCGGCAGCCCGTTGAAGCGACGCTCGACCTGGTCGTCCACGAAGTACTCGCGGACCTCCGCGATGTCGCCGACGCGCAGCGCCTGGCCGTCGGCGGTGGCCCGCAGCACGATGCCCCGCACCGCCTCCGCCCGCTCCTCGACGCCGAGCGTGCGCACGTTGATGTTGCCGGTCGCGCTCCGGACGGCGCCGCCGGGGATGTCGTCCATCCAGGCGTTGATCGCGTCGGCGACCTGCGGCAGGCTGAGCCCCTGTTCGAGAAGCGCCGTCTCCGAGACCTCGACCCGGAGCTCGTACCGCCGGGTTCCGGATGTGACGAGCGTGCCCATGCCCGGGAGGGTGCGCAGCTCGTCCACCATCTCCTGCATCGCCTGCTTGAGCGTCTCCTCCGGCGCATCGCCGGAGAGCGTCATCATGATGACGGGGATCGTGGGCCGAAGCTCCTGCACCACGATCCGCTCCGCCTCGGGCGGCAGGTCGGTGAGCGAATCGACCGCGGTGCGCACCTCGTCCATGGCCGTCCGGAGATCGACGCCTTCGCGCAGCTTGACGACGATCGACCCGATGCCCTCGCCGAGGGTGGACTCGATCTCGTCCACCTCCTCGAGATCGGCCACCGCATCCTCGACCTTCCGCGCCATCGACTCCTCGATCTCCTCGGGCGTGGCCCCAGGGAACGGAAGCACGATGCGGACGCGGTCGGGATTGGTCTCGGGGAAGAACTCGCGCCGCATCGTGAGGCCGCACCACACGCCCGCGACGATCAGCGTCCACATGAAGAGGCGGGCGGGGACCGGCTTGTTGACGCCGAACCGCGTCAGCGGCGGAATCACGGCACCCGCTCCTCGGCTCGAAGCGGCGGACGCCGCTCGATGGCCTCGGCGCGAAGGGCATTGCCGTCGGAACCGACCGCAAGCGCCGGGGCGCCGACGGGCAGCGACCGCGAACCGTCGAGGACGACGAGATCGCCCTCGGGGAGCGGCTCCGCGAGCACCACCCAGGCGGTGTCCGGCAGGCCGAGCTCCTCGATGGATCCGGCGAGGTTGAACGCCGGCTTCACCTCGCGCTGCTGCACGCGGCCGTCCCGCACGACGTAGACGCGGTCGCCGCGCACGGCGCGGCGCGGAATCGCCTGCCGCGGGGCCGCGTCGCCCGCGTCCACGGTCCCGCGCACAAACCGGCCGGGCGCGAGCGGCACGGCTCCACCGGAGAGTTCGGCGTACACCGTCAT
>JAGQIB010000678.1 GCA_020431545.1 Gemmatimonadota bacterium | reverse complement strand
CACGGTGGGGAAGATTCCCCCGGTTCGCCGGGGGAAGCGCCCCGGCCCCTTCGGCCGTCTTGACTGATCCTCGCGCTTCCTTGCGGCCTTCCGCTCCCGGAGCCGGCACGCGGGTTGCTTTACTCCCGGGAAAGATACCGAAACCGAAAGGGCAATCCCCGCTCGGGGTGCGCAAAGCCACGGATTCCTTCGCCTCGCCGGAGCGAATCGCCGGGCTGCCGAGTTTCGGTCCTCGCACCCCGGGGGCCGTCCCTTGTCGCAGCCGCTCGCCCTCGCCGTCTCACTCCTCCTTCTGCTGATGCCCGCGGTCGGGCACGCGCTCGAGGTCGTCGGCCCCCGGGAAGTTCTGGATCACTGGTGCGTGGAACGCGACGGCGGGCTGTGGCTGACCGTCGACGGGCGCTCGTTCGAGCTCGTCACGGATCCGCACGCCCCGTTCCTCTCTCCTCTGGGAGACGGGGAGTTCCACCCGATGGACCTGCTGGAAGTGGAGCGGGCCCTCGCCACCGTCTCCGTCCCGAACGATCGCGTGCGGGTCTTCGTTCTGCCGTACCCCCAGCGGCAGACGCTGCGATCGAACTGCCTCGGCACCGACGTCTATCTCGCGCCGGGCCTGCGTGAGGTTCCCGCGCAGCACGTGTGGACCACGGTGGTGCACGAGATCGGTCACGTGTGGCAGCACGCGCGCTTCCCCGAGGGAAGCCGGGCCTGGGACGAGTACTTCACGATCCGGGGCCTGGACCCCGCTCGTTTCCACGCGACCGCGGCGCACGCCGATCGGCCGCGCGAGATCTTCGCCGAGGACTATCGCCTGCTGCTCGGACAGGGTCTCGCGGTGGCGAACGACAACCCGGAGAACTCGGAGATCCCGCGTCCCGCGGACGTCCCGGGACTGCGCGACTGGTTCGAGGCGAACGTCGCGCCGGCCGGCGTTGCCGGCGAGCCGACGTTCTCCCCGCAGGTCTCGCCGAATCCGTTCCGCCTTGCGGCCGGGTCGGCGGTCGACATCCGGTTCGCGGGCACGGTTGCCACGGGGTCGGTCACGATCGTGGATCTCACGGGCCGCCGCGTCCGGTCGTTGCGGGCGATCGAAGAGGGAGACACCACGGTCGCCCGCTGGGACGGGCGGGACGAGGCGGGACGTGTCGTGGCGCCCGGCGTCTACTTCGCGCGGGCCGCCTCCGCGAGCCCGGCGGGGCGCTCCGCCCGCATCGTGATCCTCCGCTAGGACGCGCCCCGGCTCGAACGGCGCCCGATCGGGCATCCTGCAATGCACGGATTGCGAGATCCGTCGTTTCCGCGCGCATCTCGGTATCCGGAAGCGATCCTTTGAGCGTTTCCCGCCCCGGTTCCACATCCTTGGCGGGGGAGCGGCTGGCATGCCTCCTGCGTGGTAACGCGCCGGCACCCGCGACCGTCGTTCGTCGGCCGCGGGAGACAACGGAGGATTGCCCAATGACCCCCAGGAATCTGATCGCCCCGCTGCTCGTCGTCGCGTTTGCCGCCGGGTGCGGCTCCGACTCGAGCACGACCCTGCAGGCCGACACCACGCCGCCCGCGGCGCCGGCCGACGTCGAGCTGCGCGCTCTCGGCAGCCACCATCCCGATCTCCAGATCGACTGGGCCGACAATGCCGAGTCCGATCTCGCCGGCTACGTCGTGGAACGCAGCCTCGACGAGGGCGAGACGTGGACGACGATCACGTCGGTGCTCACGGAGTCGACCTACACGGACACGTACCAGTCGCGTGCGCAGTACCGTGTGACCGCGGTCGACACGTCGGAGAACTCCAGCGCGTACTCGACCCGCGTCGCCTACCTCGCAACGACGGGGACCCCGAAGTTCGCGGCGGACCGCGAGGGCATCCGGTTCTAGCTCCGGTCGCCGCATCGGAACTCGGGCCCGCTCCCTTCACGGGGGGCGGGCCTTTCCGTTCCGGCGCATCGCTCCCGCCACCGGGCCGCCCGCTCTGCCGCAGGGGGGCGGGCCCTCCGCTTGACCACGCCCCGCGGGGCCTCTAAGCTCGGTCATCGTCGGAAGTTGTCGAGCCCCGCCTCCCCGCGAGAAACCGAGGATGATGACCCTCTCCCCGCGTGCCCGGATCCTCGCGATCCGGATCGTCACGCTGGCCTTCTCGGTCGCCGTCAGCGTCGCCACGCTCACGACGCGGGGGGCCGGCGCCGCTCCACTGAACCCGCCCTACGACGTCTACGAGACCGGCCCGCTCCCGGACAACGCCCTCGACGCGTTCTCGAACGCTCCCGGACCTTGGGTCTCGATCCACCAGGAGCGCGTGGACGGGAGAACGTGGCTCCTGCTCGCGCTGCCCGACGGCCGCGTGGCGACCCCGGTGCCGGGCGCGGATCGACCGCGGTACCTGGGGCGGGTGCGCGAAGGGGAACGCGTGCTGCTCTCCGCTCCGCCGGAAACGGGAGAGGCGCGTTTGCGAACCGGGCGCCCGATTTCCATCACTCCGGCCGGCGCGACGGTGCACGTCACGTCGGACCGGCCGAGCGACCTCGCGCGCGAGACCCCGCATCAGTTCCACGTACTCGAGCGCGGAAGCGCGCCGCCTCCGCCGCGTCGCGACGGACCGCCGGCCGCGATGACCGGGGCGCTCGAGCGGGCGCGCGAGGTTCGCCCCGACGCCGGCGGTCGCAGCGTCGCCGACGTCCTCGCGCTGATCGACGCCGTCCGGGCGGATTCCCTCGAGAGCTACATCCGTTCGCTGTCCGAGGAGGCGAGCGGTCAACCGTCCACCCGCTGGTGGGAGGACGCGCGCACGCGCGGGGTGGTGTCGGACTACGTGGTCGGCAAGTTCCAGGAGGCGCTTGCGGTCGCGCCGGGGTCGAGCGTGTTCCAGCACGGGTTCGACGTCGAGAGCGACGTGACGCCGGGCACGACGACCCGCGTCTACAACATCGTGGGACGGCTCCCGGCCGCCGTGGAGTCCCGCGGGGCGATCATGGTAACAGCGCACCTCGACGCGATCGGAGTGCGCAGCGATCCCACGGTCCTGTGCGCGCTCGGATACAAGGACGACGACGCGGCCTGCGACTGCGGCAACGCCGCGAACGATGGCGACTGCCTCTGGTCGGGCGCGAGCGATCCGGCCCCGGGCGCGGACGACAACGCCACCGGGATCGCGGCGCTGCTGGAGACGATCCGCATCCTGGCGCCGCTGGAGTTCGACTTCGACATCTACTGGGTCGCCTTCCAGGCCGAGGAGCTCGGTCTCCTCGGGTCCGCGGCGTTCGCGGACTCCGTGGTGACCGGCGACCAGGAGATCTGGGCCGTTCTCAACATGGACATGCTGGGCTACAACGCGGAACGCAATCAGCTCGACCTCGTGACGGACGAGGG
>JAGQIB010000677.1 GCA_020431545.1 Gemmatimonadota bacterium | reverse complement strand
GGGAGAGAGCTCCTCGTGGTTCACGGTGATCGCTACCACCGGGCGACCGGAGATCAGCTCGATCGCACGTATCTGCTGGTCGATCGGGTGCAGCGGATAGCCGGGAAAGCCGTCGTACTCGACACGCGCCGGTGCGTGCTGCAACACGACCGCGTGGGGACGACCGGCTGCCAGGAGCTCGAAGCCGCCCGGGTAGGCCGGGTTCATGAGGCTGCCCTGCCCTTCCAGCACCAGCACGTCGGGGCGCTTGTCGCTCCAGGCACGTACGACCGCGTGCTCGATCTCACCGGAGACGAAGTCGTTGACGAGCGAGTCGAGCACGATCGAATAGGTCGCTCCCTGCAGCCACGCGGTCTGCCCCGTTCCGATCAGCTCCGCGCTCCGGCCGAGCTTGCGAAAGGCGTCGACCAGGATCCAGGCCGTGGTGCGCTTGCCGAGCGCGGAGTCGGTGCCGAGCACGGCAACCCGCAACGAGCCCACCCGCTCGATCGCCCCGCTGAAGAAGTGCAGGTCCGACCGCGCGGGCGGACGCCGGACGTCGCGGATCCTCGCGCCGTGCCGTCGGGCGAGTTCCACGAGCTGCGGATCCTCGCTCAGAAAGTCGTGGAGCCCGGAATCGACCGAGAGGCCGCGACCGAGCGCCTGCCTCACAGCGGTACGTCCCTCCGGAGGCAACCGACCTCCGTCCGGCGCGAGCCCGATCACGAAGTGCGTGGCGGGCGTTCCCGCCTCCCGCATCGCGAGGATCGCCTCCTCGAGGCTGCCGACCACCGGGATCCCGACCGCCTTGCCGTCCAGCAGATCTCCCGCGTCCCGGCCGACGTGTCGCGAGTCCACGATCGCGCCGACCAGGTAGCGCTCCGACCGGCGGACGAGACCGTGGGCCGTCTTGCCGTTCGTGGTGCCGAACGCACCCTCGCAGTAGACGATCGCGTTCCCTTCCGACATCGCCTATCTCCTCCCGGTGAGCACGGCCACGTAGCGGTCGCCCGGCAGGGGCTCCTTCGCATGCCGGTCCAGCAGCGCGATCAGTCCGGCCGTCGCGGCGGGCAGCACGCTGAGCCCCTCCTTCTCGCGGAACAGCCGCGCGCACTTGAGCATCGCCCGATCCGAGGCGTAGCTCGCCCACCCGCCGGTGGTGCGAACGGCCGCGAGCGCTTCGTCGCCCTCGGTGGAATGCCAGTTGATGAGCGGTTCATTCACGAGCGTTTCCTTGATCGAGTGCGGATCCAGGTCCTCGCACGTCTCGGTGCCCTTGAGGAACGACTGCACGATCGGGTTCTTGCCGTACGACGAACCGGCGATCAGGCGCGGCATCCGCGACGTCTTCCCGCGGCGGTACAGGCTCAGGAATCCGCGGTGCAGCCCCGCGAGCGTCGTCCCGTTCGACACGGGCACGCCGACCGCGCGCGGCGCGTCCCGGAGCTCTTCCCAGATCTCCTCCGCGATGCGGCCATAGGTGCGCATCTGCAGCATCGTGTTCTCGCCGCCGGGATTGCAATCGTACCAGCCCTCGCGCTCCGCCGCCTCGCGGGAGCCGTCCACCGTGGCCTCGTAGTCGCCCGCGAACCGACGGATCTCCGCCCCGAGGCGCGTCATCTCCTCGATGCGACGTGTCTTGTACGCCTCCGGGACGAACACCACGGAGCGGAGCCCGGCGCAGCTCGCGGCGAGCGCCACGGCCACGCCGTAGTTCCCGCACGTCGCCGCCGTCACGGTGTCGTACCCGCGGCGCACCGCATCCATCGATTGCGTGAACGCGATGCGATCCTTCTGGGTGCCGGTCGTGTTGCCGCCCTCGAACTTGACGAACAGCATGCGGATGCCGAACTCGCGCTCGATGTTCCGCGCCCGGGTGAAGTGGGTGTCCCCGATCTCCGAATCGAAGATCACCTCCAGCGCCTCGATCCGCTCCTCGATCGACCGGTTCGGATCCGCCGCCAC
>JAGQIB010000676.1 GCA_020431545.1 Gemmatimonadota bacterium | reverse complement strand
TCGGACATCATCCTCAAGGGGGAGCGCGTCGTTCACCTCGACGAGTTCGTCACCGAGGCGCCGTTCCGTCGCGCGCGCGTGACGCCCGAGCCGGACTGCCCGGGTTTCGCGTCCGGCGCCGCCGCGGACGAGCGGTTGAACGAGATCCGCACGCTGCTCGATCGCGCCTGCCCGGGCGCGATGGCGCGGCTCGAGTCCTGCCTCGTGAATGACCCGGAGGAAGACGGCGGCCTCGAGCTCATGCACATGCTCGCGATGCATTTGCCGGTCGACCGGGAGAAGAAGCTCGAGTGGCTCCGGGTCGGCGGCGCGCTGCAGCGCTGGCAGGCGATCCGCAGCACGCTGTGCCAGCTCGCCGCGGGGCGCGAGTTGCGACACCGCGTCATGCTCCGGTACGACGACCTCCGCCCGGACCGTCCCGGTCACAACTGAGCGACTCCCGCAGGCATCTCGCGAGTCGGTCGCCGGCGCGACCGTCCGGATCCTCGTCCGGATCGTAGATCGTGACTTCGAGGCCCATGCATCCCGGCGCGTCCACGAGTCGGCGCAGCAGGTTGCCGAGCACGCGGAACGAGGGGCCTCCGGTCTCCGGACAGTCGACCGCCGGCATCTCCGCGGCGTCCACGACATCCGCGTCGAGATGGACCCAGAACCCGCGCGTCCCGTTCGTCACCGCGGTGAGAGCGGCGGCGGCCGCGCGCGTCGCCCCGATCCTCGCGAGACGATCGCTCGGGATCAAGCACATGCCGAGCTCGTCGAGCTCGCTCAGACACTCGTCTTCCGGGCGAACGCCGACCACCGCGACGTCGCGCGGATCGACCGAGGGGCCGAGTCCCTCGAGGTCCACGAGCCGTTCGTCGCCGCGCCCGGTGACGAGCGCGAGATCCTCGCCTGCCGCCGCTCCGACCGCCGGCGAGTTGCCGAGATGACGGAAGTCGGAGTGCGCGTCCAGGAACACGAGCCCGTGCCGCCCGCGCCGCCGCAGAGCGAGCAGATTTCCGAGCAGCACGCTGCAATCGCCGCCGAGCACGAGCGGGAAACGTCGCCGCGCGAGGATCGACTCCACGCGGTCGGCGAGCTCACGCGAGTAGCGCGCGATCGCGTCCGCGTTGCGAACGCCGTCGCCCGCCTTCCACGCCGCGAGATAGCGCGCCGGCACGACGGCGCCGCCGTCCTCGGCCCGGAGATCACGGAGCAGCCCGCGATCGCGAAGCGTCCAGGGCGCCTTGTAGCACCCGGGGACGGCGCCCGGCGCCGGCGGCCGCAGCCCGAGGTTCGTGGGCGCGTCGAGAACGACGAGGCGTCGGCGCGGCAAGAGCGATCAGTTGCGGGAGGGCGGGAGCGTGCGGATCTGGTGGATCCGCGCGGACGCCGCCTTCGCCTCGATCGGACCGTCCGGATCGCGCACGAAACGGTCGAGGGCGGCGAGCACGGAGCGCGAGTCCAGGGAGGAGTCGCGACACACGTCCGCGATCGTGCGGCTCTCGTCGACGCTGCCGCCGGAACAGCCACCGCCGCCCACGCCGAACGCGGCAAAGACCTCGCGGACCCGGGGATGCACGTCGAACGCGTCTTCGAGACGCATGTCGGGCGCGAAGCGGATGAGGCCGCGCGACCGGCGGCGTTCGAAGTCCAGCTCGTGCACGGTGGCCGAGAGCTCCGCCATGCGGCCCTGCAGCGTGTACACCCGGCGCGCGAGACGGGACTCGGCCTCGCCGATCTGCGCGGAGAGGCGCGCCATCTTTCGCGCGCTGAACCAGATCCAGACCGCGAGTGCGCCGGTCACGACGCCGATCATGAAGTCCAAGCGTTGGCTCCCCAGGGGTGGCGAGGGTGGATCCCAGCCGGCCCGCCGCTGCGTCGCCCGGGTGCTCCACGAGGACGAGGCGGCGGCACGAGTGGCCGAGTATAGAAACCGGTCGCCGTGCCCGGCAAGCCGCCCGGTAGCCGACTCCGGACTCCGCTTCCGTTGCCGTGCGGACTTCTCAAGCGGGCGGGAACTGCGTAACGTCCCCAGAGCACGGATCGCGATCGGCACGGGGCCGGCGCCGTCCCGGGCCGGAGGCCGAACCCCGGAACCCTCAGCCGAACGAGGTTCGTTGAGCTACGCCGATCTTCACCTGCACACGAGACATTCCGATGGAGAGTGGACACCGCGCAAGGTCGTGCGGGAGGCGGCGATCGCCCGGGTCTCGTGTATCGCGATCACGGATCACGATCAGACCGGCGGGCTGCCGGAGGCGATCGAGGCCGGCGCCGACTTCGGCATCCGCGTGCTCTCCGGGGTGGAGCTGTCCACGTTCGACGGGACGGATCGCCACGTGCTCGGTTACGGATTCGATCCGTCGGCGGAGTCGCTGCGGATCCTGAACGAGGGGGCGCAGGCGGATCGTTTCGTGCGCGCGGAGCGGATCTGTGAGCGCCTCGCCGCGCTCGGCGTACCGGTGGAGCTGGACGCGGTGCTCGCCGAGGCCGGAGATGCGGCGCCGGGCCGACCGCACGTGGCGCGCGCGCTCGTGAAGGCGCGGCACGTGCGCACGATTCGCGAGGCGTTCGACGTGTGGCTCGGCGACGGGAAGCCCGCCTGCGTGGAGAAGCGCCGCGTGGAACCCGGAGAGGCGATCCGCGTTCTGCACGAGGCGGGCGGCGTGGCCGTCGCGGCGCACCCCGGGATCGTGGGGGGACCGGAAACGCTCGATCCGCTGGTGGAGGCCGGTCTCGACGGCGTGGAGGTCAAGCACCCGCTGCACGGCGATCGCTCGGAGGCCGCGTT
>JAGQIB010000675.1 GCA_020431545.1 Gemmatimonadota bacterium | reverse complement strand
GTTCCTTCGGCCGCCGGGCGCCGTCCGTCGAACCGGTGGCGTTGCCCCGGCCGGCGCGACGTTCGTCGTCCGGGGCATTCGCACCGGACCCGTCCCCACCGTCATCATCAACGACCGGATCCGTCGCCTCGGCGACGAGCTCGCCGGATGGCGAGTCGTCGCCATCGAGCGGGACCGGGTAACGCTTCGGAGCTCCCATGGCCGCACGATTCATCTGGACGCTCGCTAGCGTCCTGCTCGCGGCGGGACCCACGATCGCCGCGGGCACCGTCGATCTCGAGTTCCCGCCGGTGGCCGCTCCCGCGCCGCCCGCGGCTCCGTCGGAAGTGACCCGGTCGTTCTGGGCGAATCCGCGCTCGCGGACCGCGCCGCTCGACGTTTCGTTCCACCGCCTCGACGTCGTGTCCGCGCTGCGCTTCCTCACCGGCGAGCAGACGAACGTCGTCGCCGCGGACGACGCGCTCGACCGCCCGGTGACGATGAGCCTCCGCTCCGTGAATCCGGGCGAGGCGCTCGATCACCTGCTGTCTTCCCTGGATCTCGGCGCCCGCGTCGAGGGCAACACCGTGTTCCTCGAGAAGAGCGAGTCGCGCACGTTCCGGATCCCGCTCGTTCTCCAGGCGGAGTCGCAGGTCTGGGAGGAGCTGCAGCAGGGCGTCTCGAGCCTGGCCGGGGACAACGCGCTCGTGGCGTTGAACCAGTCCGGTGGCGTGCTCACCGTGGCCGATCGACCGTCCGCCCTGGATCGCCTCGAGGATCACCTGGATCGAGTCGTGATCTCGCTGCTGCAGCAGATCGAGATCGAGGTGGAGATCCTGGAGGCCAGCTATCAGGTCGACCAGGGCGCGGGGGTGGACTGGACGCTGTTCAACGGAATCCTGGATCCGGACCTCGGCGTCTCGGGGGCACTGTCCGGCGCGTTCGCGGCGAGCACGCCGACCGATCCCCGCGAGGTGTTCCAGGTCGGACTCGTGAAGGCGGACAAGTGGCGCACCGTACTCGACGCGTTCGAGGACGACGTCCGCGTGGATCTCGTGTCACGACCGCGCATGACCGTGATGTCGAATCAGCCGGCGCTGTTCGCGCTGCGCGAGCGCATTCCGTACCTGCAGAAGACGGTCAGCCAGGAAGGCGGCGTGACCCGCACCGACTTCGAGATCGTGTTCGACGAGGCCGGTGTGGAGCTGAGCGTGGTGGCTTCCGTGACCGAGGGTGGGGAGATCCAGATGGAGGTCCACCCGAAGATCTCCGCCGTCACCGGCTTCACGCCGATCCTGCCCGACCTCGGCTCGCAACCCGTGATCGATCTGCGCGAGACGAAGTCCCTGGTCCGGCTCGCCGAAGGACAGGCCACGGTCCTGAGCGGCATGCTGCAGGATCGGGAACGCAAGAACGCGACCGGGATTCCGGTACTGATGCACGTGCCGGTGCTCGGCCGACTCTTCCGGCACGAGACGACCTCCAGCGAGAAGACGGAGATCATCATCGTGTTGACGCCGCGGTTCCGGAAGGAGCCGGCCGTGCGGTCGCTGGAGCGCTACGACTCGATCG
>JAGQIB010000674.1 GCA_020431545.1 Gemmatimonadota bacterium | reverse complement strand
CGCGGAAACAGCCCGGGGCGTTCACCGGTGGCCTTCTCCGCAAGGCGTGGCAGATCCTCGCGGCGCGCGAGATCCCCCGGAACCTCGATCTCGACACGCACGCCGCCTGGTCCCCGGTCCTCGCGGCGCTCACGTTCCATGCGGGCGGGTTCGCGTTGCCGGCGTCATTGCTGCTCCCGCTCGCAGCGCTGGGCGCGGCGATCTCGGCCCGTCGCGACCGGGGCGCGGCCGGGCTCCTCGGGTTCGCCCTGGTCTACGGCGCGACGATCGTCGCGTTCTTCCCGGCCGCGCGCTATCGCCTCCCGCTCGCGCCGATCGCGGTAGCCTTCGCCGCCGTGGGATTCCGCGAGGTCGTCCGGCGTCGGACGGGGATCGCGCGCCCGCTCATCCCGGCCGCGGCGGCCCTGGGGATCCTCGCGGTGAGTCACCCGATCCATCCCGCCACGGCCCGGCTCGATTCCGCCTCCGAGATCCGTCGACTCGTGGCGCTGGAGCTTCTCGCCGGCGGCGACGTCTCCGCGGCCGAGACCCAGCTCGACGAAGCTCTGCGCGACGCTCCGGATTCCGCCGAGAACTGGAACTGCCTCGCGGCGGTGCGCCTCAAGCAGGGCCGGTTCGAGGAGGCTCTTTCCGCGGCCACCCGCGCGACGATCCTGGATCCCGGCCTCCCCGAGGCCTGGCTCCACCGCGCGATGGCGGCCGCCGAGCTCGGCGACCTCCCGGCGGCCGCCTCGGCCGTCGATCGCGCGCTCGCCGCCCGGTCGACGTTCTCCGCGGCCGAACTGCTCCGAGCGCGCATCGCCCGGGCCCGGAGCGAGCCGGCGGAGGCCCGGCGGGCGGCCGAACGCGCAATCCTCCTCGAGCCCGGGAACGTGGACGCCGGAGTCCTGCTGGCCGAGCTCCTGCTGGAAGCGGGCGACCCCGAAGGCGCGAGGCGCGCGGTCGAGGCGGCTCGTCGCGCCTCCGAGCTGGAGCGCGACGCGTCGCCACTCGGCCACGCGAGCGCCCCGACCCTTCGCGTGCTCGCGCGCGCACTCGTCGCAGCCGGCGATCCGGAGCGCGCCCGCCGGGTCCTCGAACGCGCGATCACGTTCTCGACCTCTTCCGACATGCGTGCGGCGCTGGAGGAGGAACTCACCGCGCTCGCGAGCCGCCCCGAACGAGAAAACGGCGCCGCCCCGGAGGACGGCGCCGTCGCGAACGAATCGCGAACCGCGGACTAGCGGTACAGCGACTTCACCTTCGACCAGCTCTCGTCCTCGACCGAAACGCTGCACGCCAGGTGCTGCTCCCACTGGAGCTCGGCGTCGCAAGCGGAGTTCGGATCGTCGAACGGGCTGCCGGGGCAGGTCGGGCTCGTGGCCGTCCCGTAGGTGAAGGAGTGGTTCACCCGGTCTCCCGGATAGCAGGTGCCGCACGCTTCCGGCCCGGACGGACCGACGGACGGGTGGTCCGTGCGGAACGACACCGGGTTCGAATCGGCCGGCCCGAGCGTCATCCAGACGACGAAGCGGGAAGGAACCGGCACGCCCCAGTTCACGAGCTGCCAGCCGTCGCCTTCCGGCAGGTACGGCTGCGAGAAGATCGGGGAACCCGTCGGACAGTCATTCGCGTCGACCGCGGAGACCGCGATCGAACCCGTGAAACCGTAGCCCGACGGCGAGCCGACGCGGACACGGATGTCCGTCGCGAGCAGATCGGAACCGCTGGGGCAGCAGGTGTCGACGACCTGACCGATCAGCGACTCCGCAGCCCACCCGGACCAGTTGAAGACCCAGCCCGTACAGGTGTTGTGATACAGAACGGTGCACGTCGCACCGGCCGCCCAGTCGTCCCGGTCCCCGTCGTCGGCGAGCTCACGAGTGCGCTCGAGAGCCTGCGCCG
>JAGQIB010000673.1 GCA_020431545.1 Gemmatimonadota bacterium | reverse complement strand
CGAACTCCGCCAGCACCTGCCGGCAGGCGCCGCACGGACTCGGCGCCGGCCCGTTCGGCGCGTGGATCGCCACCGCGCGCAGCGGAGCGGTCGAGCCGTCCACGAGCCCCCGCGCGCGGGCGGCGAACACCGCCGTCCGCTCGGCGCACATCGACAGGCCGTAGGAAGCGTTCTCCACGTTGCAGCCGGAGACGATCTCTCCGAACGCCGTGAGGACCGCCGCCCCGACCGGGTACCGCGAGTAGGGCGCGTAGGCGGCACGGGCGGCCGCGCGCGCCGCCTCGAGAAGGTTCTCCATGGCGGGATTGTGGGCGCTCACGGGTTTCCGGGCAAGTCCGCGAGAAACGAAGTGCCGGCCGCGATCCCGGCCACCCCGAAGTTCTCCGCGAGCGTCGCGGCGACGTCCGCGAACGTGGTCCGGGTGCCGAGCGGCCGGCCCTCGCCCCCGGTCCAGACCAGGAGCGGAACCTCCTCGCGCGAGTGATCCGTGCTCGGGGTGGTGGGGTCGTTCCCGTGGTCCGCCGTGAAGAGCAGGATCGTGTCCCGCGCGGCGGCGGCGAGCAGGTCGGGGAGGCGCAAGTCGAGATCGCGCAGCGCGCCGGCCATCCCGGCGGGATCGTTGCGATGGCCGAAGTGCATGTCGAAGTCGATCAGGTTCGTGAACACGAGTCCCGTGTCGAGCGCGTCGAGCGCCGCGATCGTCGCGTCGACGCATTCGAGATTCGGCAGCACGTGGTGCGACTCCGAGATCGATCGGTGCGCGAAGATGTCGTCGATCTTCCCGACCGAGACGGTGGCGTGGCCGGCCTGGGCGAGCGCGTCGAGAATCGTGACGCCGTCCGGTTCGCGCGAGAAGTCGCGGCGGCGGTTCGTCCGCTGCCAGTGGCCCTGCTCTCCCTCGAACGGTCTCGCGATCACGCGTCCGACCGCGTGCGGCCCTTGCAACACCGCGCGCATCTCCCGGCACACGCGATAAAGCTCATCCGGCGGACAGACGTCCTCGTGCGCCGCGATCTGGAAGACGGAATCCGCGGACGTGTAGACGATCAACCGTCCCGTGGCAACGTGCTCCGCGCCGAGCTCGTCGAGGATCGCGGTGCCGGACGCCGGGCGGTTGCCGAGCGCCTCGGCGCCGGCGATGCGCGAGAACTCCGCCATCACGTCGGCCGGAAAGCCGTGCGGGTAGGTCGGCATCGCGGAGCGCAGCACGACGCCCGCGATCTCCCAGTGGCCCGTGGTCGTGTCCTTCCCCGCCGCGGCTTCGCGCAGACGTCCCCACGACGCGCGCGGCGAGCCGGCCGGCGCGACGCCACGAATCGCCGACACGTTGCCGAGCCCGAGCGACGCGAAGTTCGGCAGCGCGAGCCCGCCGACCGCTTCGGCCGTGTGGCCGAGGGTGTCGGAGCCCTCGTCCCCGAACGCCGCCGCGTCCGGCGCCCCGCCGCAGCCCACGCCGTCGAGCACCACGATTGCCGCCTTGCGGAATCTCATGCTTCCTCCGGGGACCTCGAGAGTCCGAGCAGGGTCCGCGTCTGAACGGCGCGGCCCGTCCGCGTGTACACGCGCGGAACGCGGCGCCCGATGCCGATCAGGATCTCGTACGGGAGCGTGGCGGACAGGCTCGCGAGATCGCTCACGCGGATCTCCTCGTCGCCCTGGCGACCGA
>JAGQIB010000672.1:1379-1778 GCA_020431545.1 Gemmatimonadota bacterium | reverse complement strand
CCGCCGTGGACGAGCAGGAACGCCTCCCGCGCCGGCGTCACGAGCGCGACCGCCGCCGCGACGCCGAAGCCCCAGAGGGCGGCGTTCCGCGCTCTCGGGCGCGATCGTCTCTCGGGCACGGCCAGGCTCCTCGGGGAGGGTTCTCTCCGTTCTTCGGCCGTCCGGGACGGCTTCCCGAGCGCCCGTTCCGCCCTCTCGCGCCGCTCGACGCCCCGTGCGGCCTCCGCCGGGATCCTCTGGAACGACCGGCCGTCCGGCCGTTATCCTGTCGAGTCGACGTTTTCGAGCCCGCCGAACCGAGGAAGACCCCGTGAAGCTGGACATTCGCTGGATCCGGGACGAGTTCCCGATTTGTCGCCAGAAGTTCCCGATTCCGGGGGAGAGTGCCCCGCAGCCGAT
>JAGQIB010000672.1:0-1301 GCA_020431545.1 Gemmatimonadota bacterium | reverse complement strand
CACCGCGGTCATCACAACCTGAGCATGATCGCGAGCGATCTGTTCGACCGCGTCACGGAGACCGTGGCCGAGTTCCTCGGCGCGGACCTGTCCCGGCAGACCGTGTTCCTCACCACGAACACGACGTCGGCGCTCGATCTCGCGTCCTATGCCATGTCCGATCGCGAGGGCGTGGTACTGACCACCGTGCTCGAGCACCACTCGAACGACCTGCCGCACCGGCGCCGCGGCGAAACGGCGATGGTCGGCATGACGGAAGACGGCGCGCTCGACATGGAAGACCTGAAGGCGAAGCTCGACGCGCAGCCGGTGAAGCTCGTGGCGGTGACGGCGGCGTCGAACGTCACGGGATGGATGCCGCCGATCCACGAGATCGCGCGTCTCGCGCACGCGAAGGGCGCGAAGATCCTGGTGGACGGCGCACAGATCCTCGCGCACCACCACGTGAACCTCCGACCGGTCGACGATCCGGGGCACATCGACTTCTTCGCGGCGGCGGGGCACAAGGCGTACGCGCCGTTCGGGTCCGCGTTCCTCGTGGCGCCGCAGGGTTTCATGGACGGGCTGGAGCCGTATCTTCCCGGCGGTGGTACCGTGCTCGCCGTCACCGAGGACGAGGTGGTGTGGACGCACGGCGCCGACCGTCACCTCGGGGGCACGCCGAACATCCCGGGTGCGATCGCAATGGCCAAGGCGCTCGACTTCCTCCGCGACGTGGGGCTCGACGCGATCCGTCATCACGAGATCGAGTTGACGCGGATCGCTCTCAACGAGCTCCGCGCGATGGACGGAGTCGAGGTCTACGGGCCGGCCGATCCGGACGCGCGGCTCGGTGTCGTCTCCTTCAACATCGACGGCGTGCACCACGACCTGGCCGCCGCGATCCTGAACAACGAGGCCGCGATCGCCACGCGCAACGGATGCTTCTGCGCGCATCCGTACCTGCATCGTCTGCTCCGGATGGGCGACGTCACCGAGCTCGTCGCCACGCTCAAGTCCGGGAAGGACGCGGAGCTGCCGGGCGCGGTGCGCGTGAGCATCGGCATCTTCAACACGCCGGAGGAGGTCGAGTACCTGCTCCGCTGGGTGCGTCGCATCCGGGACCGGCAGTGGGCCGGCCACTACGATCTCGACAAGCGGGACTACTGCAAGCCCGTGTTCTTCGAGTTCCAGGGCGTGCGCGGACAGAGCGGATCCTCGGGCAAGGAGACCTCGCGCGTTTGACGACAGGGCGCTCTCTCGCCCGGTTCGTCTTGCTCCCCGCTAACATCCGGTGCTAGATTCGCCGAGCTGGCCCCGCG
>JAGQIB010000671.1 GCA_020431545.1 Gemmatimonadota bacterium | reverse complement strand
CCGCGGACGTCCTCGGGCGCGAGCGAGACCCGCCGCACCCGCGCGGAGTACGGGTGGATCACGTGACAGAACCCCGCCCGCAGCCGCCGGAGCATCCACTCGGAGTGGAAGGCCGGAATGTCGGTGCGGCGGCTCGCGCTGATGATCTCGCGGGGATCGTGTTCGGAGTTCATGCCCGAGTATGGTCGACGGGCGCGCCCGCCGCCAGGCCGGCGGATCCGGTCAGGCCCCCGCGGCGCGCCAGCCGCGCTCGGTGCGCAGAACCCGACCGAGCCGCTCCAGACGATCCAGGTGCGCCTCCGCCTGCCGCCGGGCGAGTCCCGGATCCGCACCGGGAGTGTCCGCGTAGGCTCGCCGCGAGATCGAGGAGAGGGACTCCTCCCCCGCCTCCACCGCGGCCAGGATCGCGGCCTCACGCGCCGCCCGGTGCTCGAGCAGCTTCGCGATGGCGCGCGGCGGGTCCAGGAGCGGCGGACCGTGTCCCGGGAACAGCGTCCGCGCGGAGCAATCGGCGAGTCGACGCAGCGAGTCGAGATAGAGATCGAGGCTGCCGGACGCCGTGTCGACGAGGATCGTGGAGACGCCACTCACGAGGTCACCCGCGAACAGACTCCCCCGCGTCTCCTCCAGCACGGCGACATGTCCGGCCGCGTGCCCCGGCGTGTGCAGGATCCGGAGTCGTTCCCCGCCGGACAGCTCGATCCGCTCGCCGTCGGCCAGCTCTCGCCCGCGCTTCGCTCCGGCGCCGCGCGCGAACGTCTCCCCGTGCGCCCACACCGGAAGCTGCCAGCGCTCCGCCACGAACGACACGCCGCCCGTGTGATCCGAGTGGTGATGTGTCACGAGCACGGCGTGCGGCACCCCGCCCTCCGCCCGCCGCGCCTCGATCTGACGCTCCAGCCGCGCGAGCTCCCCGGAGTCCGACGCCCCCGGGTCGATCACCAGGAAGTCCCGCGCCCCCAAGAGGTAGCAGTTCGTGTGCGTGGCCGGCGGCAGGGTCGCGGTTCGCAGGAGCACCATGTGCACGTCCGGTACGAACTCGATGCGCGGGCCCTGCTCGGGACGCTCGACGTTCACGTCGCGCAACCGGGCGGCAATCGACACGGGGTCGCCCGACGAGTCCTCCGCGAGCCGCCGCAGCATCGGCACGAGCGGCGGCGCCACGCGGATCTCGAGACGTCGCCAGCGCTCGAACAGCGCGCCAGGCTCCGCCCACGCGAGATCGATGAGCTCCGAGGACTCGACCGGACCGGGCTCCACCGGCCGCTCGAACGGGGCGAGGAACATCTTCGTGTCGAATCGTCGGGGACCGAACGGCGGAGTCTCGCGCCAGCCGGCGGGAAGCAGGGCTTCCGGCGCGATGACGAGCCCGGTCTCCTCGGCCAGCTCCCGGCTCGCCGTCCGCGCGAGCACCTCCTGCTCGTCGGCCGACTCGAGGTCGCCGTCCGCGGGCTCGATCACGCCCCCGGGAAACGCGAAGAACCCGCCGAGGAATCGCGACTTCGGATGACGACGCCCGACGAAGCAAACGAGCGCCCCCGTGGCGTCCCGCGAGACGGGAATCGCCACCGCGCTCTTGATCAGGGGCCGACTCAATGCGTGGCGATCGCGCTCTCGCGCGGAAGGCCGAGCTCGGCGCGGAGGCGCGCGTAGCCGGGCTTCAGGACGTCGTAGATCACGGCGATACGCTGGTTGTACGGGAGGAAGGAGCTCTTCATCCCGTTGATCGCGAGCTTCTCCAGATCCTCGAAGCCGAGACCGTACTCGCGCGCCGCGACCTCGTACTCACCGGTCATGGTGACGTCGGACATGAGGCGGTTGTCCGTGTTCAGCGTGACCCGGAAGTGCTTGTCGAAGAAATACCGGAACGGGTGCTCCGCGTACGTGTTCGCGGCGCCCGTGTGCAGGTTCGAGGTCAGGCAGATCTCGATCGGGATCCGGCGATCCAGGATGTAGCCGGCGAGCGAGCCGATCCCGGCCACGCGTCGTCCCTCGAACATGAGGTCCTCCTTGAGACGCGTGCCGTGGCCGATGCGGTGCGCGCCGCAGTACTGGACGGCCTGCCAGATGGACTCCTTCCCGAACGCCTCGCCCGCGTGAATCGTGATGTTGAAGTTGCCTCGCTGGATCAGATGGAACGCGTCGAGGTGCTCCTTGGGCGGGTGTCCCATCTCGTCGCCCGCGAGATCGAACCCCACCACGCCGCGGTCGCGGTACGCGAGTGCGAGCTCCGCCATCTCGAGGCTCGTCATGGGATCCATGCTGCGCATCGCGCAGATGATCACGCCGTAGCGGACCCCGTGGCGTTCCCGGCCGCGCTCGAGGCCGCGCAGGACCGCCTCGACGACCTCGTCGTACTTCAGGCCGGCCTGCGTATGGAACAGTGGCGAGAACCGGGTCTCGATGTACGCGACGCCGTCGGCCGCGACGTCCTCGATCATCTCCTCGGCCACACGCGTGAGCGCTTCGGGGTGTTGCATGACCGAGCACGTGACGCCGAATCCCTCGAGGTACTTCGCGAGGTTCCCCACCATCGCGCCCTCGTGGAACCACTTCTCGAGTGCCTTCTCCTCGGTCATCGGCAGCTCGATCCCGTAGGCCTGCGCGAGCTCGATGACGGTTCGCGGGCGCAGCCCGCCGTCCAGGTGGTCGTGCAGAAGCACCTTCGGCATGCGGCGAATCACGTCACGGCTCAGCATTGTCGAGTCCCTCCGGGTTCGGCGGAGCATACGGAGGAGCGCCCACCCGGGCAAGGTCGCCGGGCGCTGTCTACTTCAGACCGAGAAGGGCTCGGAACACGTGTCCCGCGATCGCCGGGTTCTCCCGCAATCGACGCACGGAGTACGCGTACCACTGCTCGCCGAACGGAACATAGACCCGGAGCGGATGCCCCTTGGCCACGATCTCGTCCCGCAGCGCCTCCCGCACGCCGAGCAGCATCTGGAACTCGTAGCGGCCCTGGACCGAGGGTCCGATTCGATCGAGCAGCCGGTACGCTCCCTCCACGAGCTTCTCGTCGTGGGTCGCAATCGCGACGTGCGAGCCGCCCTCGAGCAGGATCTCGACAAGCCGGAGGAAGCTCCGCCGGATCTCCTCCGGATCGTGGAACGCGATGTCGAGCGGCTCGCGGTAGATTCCCTTGCAGACTCGAACCCTCGCTCCGGTACG
This sequence comes from Gemmatimonadota bacterium, assembly GCA_020431545.1. Classification (GTDB taxonomy): domain Bacteria; phylum ARS69; class ARS69; order ARS69; family ARS69; genus JAGQIB01. The sequence goes on along the minus strand of JAGQIB010000671.1, from coordinate 774 downwards.
GGCGAGCTCGCGGACGTCGTTCTCGCTCCGGCGCAGATACGCCTGGATCACCACGCCGACGTTCGGATACACCTCGCGAACGCCCTCGAAGATCCCGAGCGTATCCGACGTGGTGGACGAGTCCTCCATGTCGATCCGGATGAACATCCCCGCCCGCTCGGCCGTGGTGGCGAGCGTGCGGAGATTCTCGGCGCAGCGATCCCGGCTCAGCTTGAGTCCGAAGTGCGTGAGCTTGACCGAGACGTTTCCGACCACTCCCGAGGAATGGATCCGCTCCACCACTTCCTGGTAGAGCTGCACCGTGCGCGCCGCCTCGTCGAGGTGACGGATGTTCTCCCCGAGCACGTCCATCGTGACGGACATGTTCGCGGCGTTCAGCGAACGCGCGGTCGCCAGAGCGGAGTCCAGGGTCTCGCCCGCGATGTATCTCTTCGCGACGAGACCGACGACCGGTCGCGGGAGCCGCGGCACGAGGCCCGCGACGGTCCGATCGAGGGCGTTCATACGAAGGGGGTCCTAGTCCTCGGCCGGCGACGGATCGAACTGATCGGCCTTGTTCTCGGCGCCCTTCCAGTCCTCGGAGTCCGGCAGCGGATCCTTCTGCTCGGAGATCGTGGGCCACTCCTGGGAGTACCGTTCGTTGATCTCCTTGTAGTGCGACCACTTCTCCGGAACGTTGTCCTCGGAATAGATCGCCTCCACCGGGCACTCGGGCACGCAGAGATCGCAGTCGACGCAGATGTCGGGATCGATCACGAGGAAGTTCTTGCCTTC
>JAGQIB010000670.1 GCA_020431545.1 Gemmatimonadota bacterium | reverse complement strand
CTCGCGGAGTTCGGCATCGACACCGCCGAGAGCGAGGTCCCGCCGGAGCTGATGGCGGAGGTGCGCCACTTCGTGGACTGGTGGTCGAACGACAAGCGGGACTACACGCTGCGGTGCATGGAGCGCTCGCGCCCGCACCTCGCGAGCATCCGGCGCGTGTTCGCGGAGAACCACCTGCCGGAGGTCTTCGCGTACCTCCCGTTCATCGAGAGCGGCTACCAGACCACGATCTCGAGTCCTGCCGGCGCGCGCGGGCTGTGGCAGTTCATGCCCAAGACGGCGCGCGGATACGGCCTGCGGGTCGACGATCAGGTCGACCAGCGGACGGATCCGGAGCTGGCCACGGAAGCGGCGTGCCGCTATCTGGAAGGGCTGCTTTCCGCGTTCGGAGCGAACGCGTTCATGTGCGCGGTCGCCGCGTACAACAAGGGCGAGTACGGCATGGTCACGTGCCTCAAGCGCATCAGCTGGCGGTCCAAATGGAAGTTCTGGGACATGGTCGAGCGCAAGGACGGCTGTCTCAAGCAGGAGACGATCGAGTACGTGCCTCGATTCCTCGCGGCCGCGATCGTGATGCGACGTCCCGAGGCATTCGGCCTGCTCGACATGGGAGCCTCGCGTTGACCCGCCGCCGAAACGTCCGCTCGGTGCTGGCCGGAGGCGCGACGTTCCTGCTGACCGGCCTCGGGTCGCCGGCCGCGGCCGCGACGCTCTCGGGCGTGATGGAGCCGGCCACCGCCGGCGACGCGGAGACGCAGGTGACGTTCGGCTACGTCGACGACCGCGGCGATCCGTTCCTCCTCCGCGCGGGGGAGATCGAGGTCCGGGTCGACGGGGAAGTCGTGCCGGCCCGCCTCACGAAGTCCGGCCCCGGGGGCGAGCCCTGGGAGCTCGCGATCGCGCTGGACGGTCGCGCGTTCGCGGGAGAGGACGCCGCCGCGTGGGCCCGCGAGCTGGCTTCGATCCTCGACTCGGCCGGCGAGGGAGAGACCTTCCGGGTCGTGGGCCTCGGCCGGGCCGGAGACCTGGCGAGGTCCGGAGCCCAGGAGAAAGAGCTCGAGAAATTTCTGCGGTCCGATCGGAAAGTGGCTCTCTGGGATGAAGTTACGGAGGCACTCGATCCGCTCTCCCGGCCGGGCCCGCCGGCCCGAAAAGTGCTGCTCCTGATCTCGGGGGGCGAGGAGGGCAAGCCGGGGCGCTTCCCGGTGGCCAGCGTGGCGGACGCCGCCGACAGCGCCCGCGTCGCGGTGTGGACCGTGAGTCCGGCCGACGCCGGGACGGCCGGCGGCCGCGCGCGCGTCGCGAGCCTCTCCGAGCGCACGGGCGGCCGGTCCCGGGTGGCGAGTCCCGGACGCGGGCCCGAGGCGCTGCGCGCGGCCGTGGCCGGGATCCGGGCGAGCCAGGTCGTGGTTCTCCCGCGGACGGCCGGCGGGGCGCGAATCGAGCTTCGCCCGGCTGCCGCCGGCGCCGACGCTCTCTCCGGGTGGTCCCGCGCGAGACGTCGGATCCGACCCGCCGGGGGGCTGCCGGGCTGGGTCCTGCCCGCCGCGGTCCTGGTCCTGCTCCTCGCGGCCGGGGCCGTGGCGCTCCGGAAGACGCCCGTGGGGCGCCTCGTGCCGCCTCCCGAGCATGGAGACGCGGTGCCGGTCACCCGGGCCGGTCTCACGATCGGCGGCGCGACCGGGAACGGTCTCGTCCTCGACGATCCGCGCGTTTCGCGAAATCACGCCGTCGTACGCATGGAGGGTCGGAGCGTCGTCCTGGTCGACCTGAAGTCGTCGAACGGTACGGAGCTGAACGGGAGGGCGATCACCCGCGCCGAGCTCAGTCCGGGGGACCGGATCGTGCTCGCGGGCGCCGTCGAGCTTCGCTTCGAACGTTTTCGATTCGGCAAGGGGAGCTGACGTGCGACACTGCCGGCTCTTCATACACCAGGGCGAAGGAGGAAGAGGTTGCAGGAGATCCGTCTGACCACCGACGACTATCTCGCGGTGGCCGTCGAGTCGGACGTCGGTTGCGTCCGCAAGAACAACGAGGATTCGGCCGGGATCTTTCCCGCCGAGGACCCGTCGCACGGAACGCTGCTCCTCGTCGCCGATGGGATGGGCGGCGCGGCGGCCGGTGAGGTGGCGAGCCGCACGGCGGTGCAGACCGTACGGGAGGTGTACTTCGCCGAGGTGGCCTCGCGCGGCCCGGAGGAAGCGCTCGTCCTGGCGGTGCAGGCGGCGAACGAGGCGATCCGCCAGAAGGCACTCGCCGACACCGCTCGCG
>JAGQIB010000669.1 GCA_020431545.1 Gemmatimonadota bacterium | reverse complement strand
CGGCCGTGCACGAACAGCGCCCGCTCCGGCGATCGCACTTCCAGGAACCGGACCGACGGATCCTCGAGCAGGGGCGCCATCGCCGCGGCCAGTTCGCTCGCGTCGCCGCCCGGGATGGCGCGCGCCGCGTTCGCCGCGGCGAGTGTGAGGAGGCTTTCCGCGAGCCGGTGGTTCGCCGCGTCGCCGTCGCGCTCCACGGCGATCACGAACAGCACCGAGAGGAGGGTCGTGGTCATCGCGATCAGGGCGGAGATGCCCAGGATCGCCTTGATCCGCAACGTTCTCAGGGAGCGGCCGACGCCCCCGAAGCCATCCGTCATTCGACCCTCTTGCGGGACCGGTCCACGTCCGTGACCGGCGGCGGGGGGGAATCCGAACGGGCTTGCCCGGTTCGCCCCATTCGTAGACTTTCGACCTCCCGAGGAGGCCTCTTGAACGGAGGGAAGGACCGTGTCGGACCCCGCCGCCGCCGAGCTCGTCGTGGACGCCCGGGGCCTGCTCTGCCCGCTGCCGGTCGTGAAGCTGGGTCAGGCGGCCCGGTCGCAGCCGCCCGGCTCGGTGCTCCTGCTGCTGGCGACGGACGAGCAGGCCGAGGAAGACGTGCGCCTCTGGGCCCGCGGCGGCGGCCACGCCGTCCTGGCGGTGGAGACCGAGGATGAAATCATCCGAATCACGGTGAAATGCGCGGCAGCGCGCTGACCGGTCGCCCCGGTCCGGCCGGCTCCATCGAAAATTCTGCAAGCGGAGTTCAAGTCCGCCGTGAGAACCACCGATCAAGGCGAACGGTAGGGAATCCCGGAGCCGAAGGAGGACTCTGATGCGATCCGTTCGTCTTTCGAGCCTGCTCGCGATCTTCGCGCTGCTGCTCGCTCCCCTGACCGCCGCGCACGCGGCGTCGTCCCTGGATGGAACGCGCGGACTGTTGCGCGTCCACTCCGCCGACATGCACACGCCCGGCTACATCGCGGGCACGGTCCACGGTCTCTATTCCCGCTCGACGTACAACTCGATCGAGTCGCCGCGCGGCTTCCCGGAGACGGTGAAGTTCGGCGCCGGCACGCTCTCGTTCGCGTACGCGCCGACGCCGTACGCGGAACTCGCGCTCCGCGGCACGCTGGAGAGTCAGTTCGTGGACTCCGAGCCGGCGACGTTCAGCGACAAGCAGTACGGAATCTCCGGCGTCGGCTTCAATCTCAAGGCGCTCATCACGCCGGCGGATCAGAACCAGTGGATGCTCGGTGGCGAGCTCGGTCTCGCGTCGTCGGCCGGAAGCCTGGATGCGCTGACCGGCAGCTGGGACTACGACGGCATGGACATCTCCGGCCGCCTGAACCTGACGTACCAGCAGCTGCGCGCCGAGGACCAGAAGGCCGCACTGCGCATGCACATGAACGCGGGCTACCTCGCCCGCACGTCGCAGTACGACGCGACCGCGGCCGCGTTCACGTCGATCGGCGGCACGCCGGATCGCTCGCGCCTGCACGGCGATCAGTTCCTGTACGGCATGGGTCTGGAGCTGCCGGTGCCGCAGGGCTGGACGCTGTTCACCGAGTGGAGCGGCGAGTACGACACCGAGTCGAACGCGGACTTCATGGACAACCCGATGCGCGTGACGCCGGGCCTGCGCTGGTCGAATCCGGCGAGCTCGTTCACGTTCACGGGCGGCGTGGAGCTCTCGATGGCGAACGAGAACGCCGGCCCCGGCTGGCAGGTCATCACGGGCCTCGCGTTCGGCGGCTACGTCGCGCCGGTCAAGGGCCTGCTCCGCGGCATCATCCGCGACGCCGACACGGGTCAGCCGCTGAACGGCGTGCGCGTTTCGGTCCGCAACTCGGCCGACATCCCGGCGGAGTCCGATCCGGACGGCCGCTTCCAGTCCGAGCTGCCCGAGGGCTACGCGGTCCTCGAGCTCGCGGCCGAGGGCTACAACCCGAAGACCCGGGTCGTGGAGATCAAGGGACACGAGTCCCAGGACTTCGACTTCACGCTCGCGAAGCGCAACGTTCTCGGCTCGGTGCGCGGTCGCATCCGCGACGCCGAGACCGGCGAGCCGCTGTTCGCGCGCGTGCGCGTGGCCGGCACCGAGAACTGGATCGAGTCCGATCCGTCCACCGGTTCGTTCGCGCTCGAGAACGTGCAGGAAGGCGATCGGCGTCTCGAGGTCGACGCGCGCAGCTACGAGGGCCGCACCGTGATGGCGCGGGTCGTGGCCGG
>JAGQIB010000668.1 GCA_020431545.1 Gemmatimonadota bacterium | reverse complement strand
GGCTTCAAGGCCGTGGCTCCGGACGGCCGGCTCGTTCTCTGCGCCACCTCGGTCGCGGTCGAGACGATGCTCAACATCACGCGCATGGATCGCATCCTCCCCGCCTTTCCGGATGAGGAGTCGGCTCGCGAGGCACTCGCGGGATCGGTCCGGTGACGACGTCCCGGCGCGCCGCGATCCGAGTCGAGTCCCGAGCCGAGGCGTTCCCGCGGATCCACGCGACGTTGACCTCGGTACTGCCCGCCTGGCTGCCGGAGTCCGTCCGCCACCGTCTGGCGATCTGTCTCGGCGAGGCATTCCAGAACGCGGTCGTTCACGCGTGGGGACATGAAGACGGATGGGTGGAGGTCCGGGTGGCCCTCGACGACGAACGCGTCGTGATCGACGTCGTCGACGGGGGCTCCGGAATGACCGACGCCGATCGTCGCCGCCTCGCCACGGCCGAGCTCCCCGATCTCGCCCGGACCCCCCTCTCGGCGCTTCCCGAAGGCGGATACGGATTCGGGATCCTGCGCTCCGTCATGGACGAGATCGAGTACACGTCCCGCCGGGGGCGCAATCGCCTCCGCATGACGAAGCGGATCGCCGACGCCGCCGAGCCCGCGCCGCTCGATCCCGTCTGACCCCGGGGTTGCTTCCGCCTCCGCCGACCTGCGAGAATCGACGTTTGCCTTTGTCGAGATCTCGAGGTCCCCTGTGTTCTTCAATCACCTCGCCCAGCGCACGGCCCGCGAGGGAGACACCTCCCTCGGTCAGTGGAACTCGCGACGTTTCTACGACGCGGTCCGGGAGATCGCCGTGGAGCGCGGGGCCTTTCGCGGGCGGGTCCTCGAGATCGGTCCCGGCGAGGGCGTGTTCGCGCAGCAGTGCGCCGCCGCGGAGCTTCCGTACGTCGCGATCGAGCGCAACGAGTCGCTCGCCGACCGACTCCGCGACGACGGATTCGACGTTCACGTCGAGCGCGTGCCACCCGTGCCTTTCGACGAGGGGTCCTTCGATCTCGTCGCGATGATGGCGCTGCTCGAGCACATGCCGACGTTCGAGGACGCGCTCGAGCTGCTCGCCGAGTGTCATCGCGTGCTGCGGCCCGGCGGCGCGGTCCTGATCCAGGTGCCGGACGCGATCCGGGGAGGGATCGACTTCCCGCACTGGGACTACTCGCATTCCTTCCCCCCGACGGCGTATCGTCTTCGCCAGCTCCTCCGGGACGTCGGTTTCCGGGTGGACCGCGCGACCCATCTCACGGGATCCTTTCGCGGCCCCCTCCGAATGCCGCTCGACCTGATCGGCTTCGTCGTCCACTCGCGCTTCTCGTACTGGGTCGCCGACACCCTGGGTCTGGAGCGATGGCTTCTTCGCTACCACAAGACGTTCGAGCCTTCGTTCGTCCTCGTCGGCCACCGCCCCGAGTAGTCGCCCGCCGTCTCGGCCGGGCGGCCTGGCTCGCTCTCCTCACGCTCGCGTGCGCTCCCGAATCCGACCGCCCCGCTCCGCCCGACGTGACGACCGCGGTGCTCGTCACGATCGACACGCTGCGGGCCGATCGACTCGGATGCGGCGGGTACCCCGAAGCGCGGACCCCGAATCTCGACGCGCTCGCCGCCCGCGGGGTCGCGTTCCGCGAGGCGATCACCTCGGTACCGGTCACGCTTCCCGCGATCGGCACGATCCTCACCGGCGAGTCCCCGGTGCGTCACGGGGTCCGGGACAACGGCTGGTTCGCGCTGGACTCCGGGATCCCGACGCTCGCCGAACGCTTCCGCGCGGCCGGCTGGGGCACCGAGGCGGTCGTGGCCTCGGCCGTGTTGAGCGAGGATCGCGGACTCGCCCGGGGGTTCGATCGCTGGGACGACGACTTCTCCCCTCCCTACGAGGTGTTCGGCCCCGAGTTCCGGGAGTTTCGCGACGAGATGGCGCGAGATCGTCGCCGCGCGAGCACCGTGTCGGATCTCGCGATCGCGCGAATCGCGTCGCCGACGAAGGAGAAGCGCTTCTTCTTCTTCCACTACTTCGATCCGCACATGCATCTCGATCCCCCGCCTCCGTTCGCGCGCGCGCATCCGTCGCGTCCGTACGACGGAGAGGTGTCGTTCGTGGACCACGAGATCGGGCGCCTCCTCCGAGCGCTGCCCGATCCGTCGCGGACGTTGATCGTGGTGGTGGCGGATCACGGGGAGTCGATGGGAGAGCACGGCGAGCCGCAGCACGGATTTCTGCTCTACGACAGCACGTTGCACGTGCCGTGGATCGTCGCGGGGCCGGGGGTCCCTCGCGGCCGACTGCGCACCGATCCCGTGGGGCTCGTGGATTTGACCCCCACGATTGCGTCGGCTCTCGGGCTCGCGGCGATCGGCAGCGGTCGACGTCTCGACTGGAGTCGCCCCGATCCGGATCCGCCGGGTTTCTACTCGGAAACCCTCCGCCCCCTCGTCTCCTACGGGTGGAGTGCGCTGTTCTCGTACCGGCAGGGAGGCTGGAAGGTCGTGTCGGGGGGCGATCGAGTGGAGCTCTACGATCTGAGCGCGGATCCCGGCGAACGGTCGCCGGTGCGTGACCCGGCGCGCGAGCACCGGTTGCTGGCGGCGCTCACGGAATGTCGAGCAGGCGATCCCCCGCCCGAAGAGATCCGTGCCCGAGCTCGCGCGGACGAACGCGCCCAGTCGCAGGAGCTGCTGGAGAGTCTCGGCTACACGGGCAACTCCGGCTCGAGTCCGGCGCGCCCGCATCCCGCCGACGCCCTCCAGGGCTGGAACCGCACGCAGGAGACGCGAGTCTTCCTGCACCGTGCCGACGTCGAGCTCGCCCAGGGACATTTCGATCTGGCGATCGCGTGGGCCGATTCCGGGCTCGCCCGGGGCGAGTCCGCGGACCTCTGGTTCCTGCGCGGCGAGGCGGCCCGTCGCGCCGGGCGAGCGCAGGTGGCCCGGAACGCGTTCGAGCGGGCCCTCCGACTCGAACCGGGCCACTCGTTCACG
>JAGQIB010000667.1 GCA_020431545.1 Gemmatimonadota bacterium | reverse complement strand
TTTCCCACCCCACCCTTCTGGTTGACGATCGCGATGACTCGGCTGCGAGGCGGCATCGGCGGAACCTGGGCGCTCGGGATTCGCGGTCGGGGGGATGGCAGCGTAGGTACCACAGGCGCCGGATGCGCGCAGGGCGAGCCGCATCAGGTCGCGCGCGACAGCCAGACGGCGCGCTCCTCGAAGCGGCCAGGCGCATCGGGATCGGGTGTCCGGTAGCGACGCACTTCGATCGCTGACGTGCCCGCCGCACTGGTGGGAGGAGTGGCGTGGCCGGACGCCGGAATGCCGAGCAGGCCGCCGGGCCGAACCCATCCGCGAATCATGGCGAGCACCTCGCTCGGTGGGCCCACTGCCTGGGCCAGGGCCACGTCGTGCGGGATCGCCTCGATCTCCTCGATCCGGCCTCGAAGCGGCGTGGCGTTCGCGATCTCGATCTCGCGGATTGCAGCCCGCTGGAAGTGGTGGCGCCGCTCGCGCGACTCGACGAGCGTGATTCGGGCCTCGGGCCGCAGGATGGCGATGGGGAGGCCCGGGAAGCCGGCGCCCGACCCGAGGTCTGCAAGCGAGCCGAAATCGGGGAGGGCCTCGGCGAGGCAGACGGCCGGGACCGCAAGCCGATCGGCAATGCGCTCCGGCTCGCGGTGCCCGGTGAGGTTCATTCGCTCATTCCACTGGGCGACCAGCAGCGACAGAGCGGCAAGCCGGCGTCGCGCTCCCGCGTCGACCGCGATTCCGAGCGACTCGAGCGACGCTTCGATTCGCGCATCGATCCGGTCGAGATCCCGAGCCACGGCGAGTCCTCGTCGGGGTCGTCCCGGGCCCGGGACGTTTGCGTTCCCCGTGGAACGCTCCAGAGCAGGTCGGGCGCGCCCCCTGCAGCTCTCGATACGCCCCGAATGAGAAAGGGCCGGCGGGCACCATCGCCCGCCGGCCCCTCATTCTTGCGCAGCCGCTCGCGCAGAGCTGCGCGGAACCTCCGGAATCCCGCGTTCCACGTGGAACCCGGAATCTCCGGCTCCGACCCATCACCCCCCGTTGCCGGACTTCTCCGAGCTGCGAACGGCGTCCTCGTACTCGGGCGCTCCCTCCGGGACCACGAGCACCTGGCGATAGCGGCCGGAGCCCTCGCTCAACGTCGCGATTCCCTCCGCGTCGCGCAGCGCGACGTGGATGATGCGGCGGTCCTTCGGACTCATGGGGTCGAGTGCAACGGTCCGCCCGGAGTCCGCGGCGCGCTTCGCGGCGCGGTCCGCGAGCCGGCCGAGGAACTCCTCTCGCTTCTCCGATCGGCCATCCGCATCCACGATCACGCGGGGCGCATCGGCGTCGACCTGCAGCGCCGCCTGGTTCGCAAGCATCTGGAGCGCGTCGATCGCGCGCCCATCACCCGCACTCAGGCGCTCGACTGCTTCGCCTCGGATCTGGAAGATCGTGAAGTCCCCCTCGGCGCTCTGCTCGATCTCGAACCCGCCGAGCACCATGCGCTCGATGGCCCCGACTAGGAAGCGCCCCGCATCACTCAGCTCGCCGCGAACGGTTCCCTTCGACTCGCCGATCGGAGCGGAGGGCGCGGGCCCGGGCTCGTCGTCTTCGGCCGCTCGCGCTCGCGCACGGTCGCGACCACGACCGCCGTCGCGGTCCCGATCGCCGTCGCGATCGCGGCCTCCGTTGTGACCGCGGCCTCCGTCGCGGTCGCGGCCCCCGTCGCGATCCCTCCGACCGTCCCGGTCTCT
>JAGQIB010000666.1 GCA_020431545.1 Gemmatimonadota bacterium | reverse complement strand
CAGGGCTCCCGGGGCCCGGACCGAGGCCGACAAGGCGCACCCACTCACCGAGCCCGATAGAGCGCACCCACTCACCGTTCGTGCGGCATCCGCTCCATCGGCGCCCGCCAGTACGTGTTCAGCGGATAGTGCAGGAGGTTCGTCACGCGGCTCGTGTAGATGCACGCAAAGTCGCGGACCTGGTGGCCGAAGCGCGTGATCTCGTTGCCCTCGCGGAAGAGCGGGCCCCAGCGGGAGTCGTAGGCGCCGTTGCAGGTCTGGTTGAGCGACGTGATGCGGTCGTGGAGCCGCACGCGTTCCGTCTCGAGCTGGGCGAGGCGGTCCTCGAGGCGCGTTCGCTTGCGTAGGACTTCCGCCCGGGCCTCCTCCGCGCTCGCGGAGGAGCCGGCGAGGAGCCAGTTCAGGCGTCCGATCTCGGTGCGGGTCAGGTGCTGCTCGCGGAGGACGCGATCCCGATCTTCGATGGCGGCGTCGAGACGGCCGAGGTCGGGACGGATGCGCTCGGTGACCAGTAGCTCGTCCGCGAGCTCGGGGATGATCATCGCCGTTCGCCAGCCGACGCTCTTCTTGGAGCGCAGGATGTCGCCGTAGGTGTGATCGCCCCAGTAGAGAATACGGTCCCCTTGGAAGCCGATCTCGCGCTCGAATCCCTCCACTTCACCGCCGGAACGAACCGGCGTCCCCGGTCCGCGCTCGATCCACTTCTCGGGGCGACCGCCGCCGGTGAAGAAGCCCGGTTTCTTCGCGTCGACGACGACGAGGTCGAAGTAGTCGCGCCAGGACCCCGTGTCGCCGGCCGGCAGGAGATGAGTGAGCAAGACGTCGGTGTAGTAGTACTCGGAGTTCGTCAGCAGGAAGACGGTCTTGCCCTCCGCCCGCAGCGACGCGAGGAACTGCGGCAGGTACGGATCCACCTCCAGAAACCGGCCGGGGTCCCGGACGATCTCCCGCTTGATGGAGCCGTCGGCGTGCGCCTCGTCGATCATCGCGCGCACGTCCTTGTACATCTGATGGAAGTCGGTGGGCCGTCGAAGATCCTCGAAGAAATCCACGAGCAGCAGATACAGATAGACCTCGGGCAGGTGGAAGTGAGTGTCCACGGAGACGTAGGCCTCGGCCGACGTCCGGAGCCGACGCGTCCGGTAGATGCCCTTCCGCTCCTCCGAGGAGATCGGTCGCGTGCCGTGCGACGCCCTCACGACGTAGTTGTGATAGTCCATCTTGAGGAGGTTGCCGCGACGCGTGTCGAGGACGAGACCGCGCCGGACGAAGGCGGAGTCGAGCGCGAAGCTCAGGATCTCCGCCGGGTATCCGCGCTTCTCCACGAGCTTTTCGCGCGTGAGGCGGAACGCGAGCTCGTCGAGCTCCCGCACGCGGTAGTTCGCGAGTGTGTAGTCCAGGTCGAAACCCACGGCGCCGATCCGGCTCATCCGGAGATGTCGATTGACGAAGATCCGCGCTTCGCGCGGCACGCCGGGGGGATGAACGCCGGGCGACGCGCGGAACTCGGCGATGGGCGCCGGCGCGTCGTTCGATCGGGGGGCGGGCAGGGCGGAATCCATGGCTCTCCTCGGAGGGCTCGCGCCGGAACGTCGAGCGCCTCTCTCCGCGAATCGGCAGGGGAGGGCCGGAGATGAAGGGCGGGCGCCGCGGCGAAGGGCCGCTAGCGCCCGCCATTTCCAGGTCGGGGACGTCCTG
>JAGQIB010000665.1:1639-1835 GCA_020431545.1 Gemmatimonadota bacterium | reverse complement strand
TCTGGGACAGCGAGAGTCCGAACGCACCCGGGTCCGGATCGAATACGAAGCGCACGCGCACGTGCGGCACGCGATAGAGCATGCGCAGCACGGAGACGTCGGCGTCGCCGGCGCCCAGCACCACGACCTCGAACGCGTCCGCCTTCTCCGCGCCCTCCGCCGCAATGGTCAGATCCGGCGCGACGTCTTCGGCCGG
>JAGQIB010000665.1:0-1499 GCA_020431545.1 Gemmatimonadota bacterium | reverse complement strand
CGTGATGCCGAGCACCGGAACGCGCGCGGCGTCGCGCACGAGTCGCTCGCACAGCGCACGGAGTCCGCTCGTGTCGCCGTCCAGCCCCACCAGGATCACGGCGAATGCGGCCGGATCCTGCGTGTCGAACACCGCGGCCGGGTTCTCGCAGAACACGAGATCCTCGAATCCGCCCTCGCGGAGCGCGTCCGACAGCACCATCCGGGTCCAGGAGTCGGCTTCCACGATCAACAGCCGATCGGCAGGCGCTTGCGGCCAGCGGCCGAGGTTGTCGGAGGCGAGAATGGCGGCGGGGCCGACCGGAGTCGGGCCTCCGACCGTCGGTTCGGGCGCGGACGGCGTGGGTTGCATGGCTTCGACCTCGTGGAAGACGAGTAAGGTCTCGGTTCCTTCATCGTCCACGGAGCCCGTGGACTGGACCTCGACTTCGAATCGGACGTTGGGGTCTCCCGGCGGGATCGCCGGGTGAGCGAATCGATCGGAGGGAGATCGGGCGAGCCACTCGTCGAACGCCGGATCCCGCAGCTCCGGGAACACGGCGAACAGGTGGCGATCTCCGGGGCCGTGCCGGCGGAACGCCCGACCGAACAGGGTCTCGAGCCGGTGGCTCGCCGCCTTCACGCGCCTCGCCCCGTCGAGGACCGCAATCCCCACGGGCAATGTCTCGAGCAGCCGGGCGGTGAGGTTCGTGAGCCGGAAGAGCTCGGACGCGTCCTCCGGGGACGGCTCCTCCGGCGCGGGAGCATCCGGCGCGAGGTCATCCGACGGCGGCGCCGGTTCGTCGGCGTCCGGCGCGACGTCCTCGGCCGGGGACTCCGGCGACGTTTCGCCCGGCGCCGGCGGCGAATCCGCCGGCCGACGATCGGTCCAGGGATGCACCCACAGAAGCAGGCGCCGGAATCGCGGGTCCTCCGTGTCCCAGGGGACGACCTTGAGGGACCAGGTTCGAAGCTCGCCACTCGCGGGATGCCGGACTTCCACGGCGTTGAGCGAGACCGATTCGTCCCGTGCGAGCAGCTCGGGCACGATCTCGCGCAGCGGCGCGTCGCGCCAGTCGGGCAGCGGCACGCGCATCAGGGGATCGTCGGCGAGGGACACGCCGCGGGCGGACTCGAGGGAGTCGAAGTCGAACGCGCGGAGGAACGCCTGGTTCGCCGCGCGCACGCGGAGCTGCTCATCCAGCACGCCGATCCCGTCGGGCACGAGATCGAGCAGCTCTTCCGAGAACAGCACGAGGAACGCGAGCGAATCCTCGAACGAGGACCGCGAGCCCGCGCCGCTCTCGTGGATTCCGGCCATCACGCCCCCACTCCTCGCCTGCCCCATCCCGGGCTCCCGGCAAAGCCGCCCAATCCTGACAAAGGATCGACGTTTCCCGGCGTCGACTTGATGGGCAAGCGGGCGGACCGCCGGACGGCTCCTCGGGTGACCGCTCCCGGATCGCATGATACCCTCGCCGCGGCGATCGACCGGAGGCCCGCGCATGGCTCAGGACCGCC
>JAGQIB010000664.1 GCA_020431545.1 Gemmatimonadota bacterium | reverse complement strand
CCTCGCGGACGAACTGCAGGCGACCCTCGTGCTGCGACACGATGTTCTGGGAGATCGAGAGACCGAGCCCCGTTCCCCCGGGCTTCGTCGTGAAGAACGGGTCGAAGACCCGATCCGCGAGACCGTCCGGCACGCCGAGGCCCCGATCCTCCACGAACAGCCGCACCTCGTGCCCCTCGGCGCGCTCGGCACCGAGGCGTACCGTGTCTCCCTCCGGGCTCGCGTCGATCGCGTTCAGCGCGAGGTTCAACAGAACCTGCAGGATCTGGTCGCGGTCCGCAAGGGGAGACGGCACCTGATCCGGCACCTCGACCCGCAGCGTGACCCCGCGTTCGGCCGCCCGACCGGCGGCGAGTCGCGTCACTCGGTTGAGCAGGTCCTCCAGCGGGCACGGCTCGCGGCGCGGCGCGGCCGGCTTCGCGAACTGCAGCAGGCTGCCCACGATGCGATCGAGTCGCGTGCTCTCCTCGAGGATCACGTCGACGAACTTCTCGAGCTCGGGTCGATCCTGCAGTCGCTCACGCAGGAGCTCCGCCGTGGTGCGGATCCCGGCGAGCGGGTTTCGAATCTCGTGAGCCACGCCGGCCGAGAGGCGACCGAGCGACGAGAGCCGATCCGCCCGACGGACCTCGGCCTCGATCTCCTTGCGTCGCGACAGGTCCGAGAGCAGTACGAGCAGGCCCGCCCCCTCGTCATCCGACCGGGAGGCGCGCAGCGAGACGGCCACCCGACGGCCGCCCGGCCGCGTCAGCCAGGTCTCGGTCTCCTCCCCGGTCGCGGCGGACAGCAGCTCGAGGACGTGCGGGTCGTGCACGAAGACCTCGGTCAGCGGCCGGCCCTCCAGCGACGAGGGGCTGACGCCCAGCAGCGAGGCGAAGGCGGGGTTCGCGAGCGCCACGCGGCCCCCGCCGTCCACCCGCAGCAGACCGCCGCGCAGATCCCGGAACACGCGCTCGGTCAGATCGAGCCGCTCGCGCCCCTGCCGGGCCTCGAGCCGCGTCTCCAGCGCCTCCGTGAGGAGCTCCCGGGCCGCGTCGATCGTCTCGGCGTCCACACCGTCGCTTCCGTCGTCGCGCGCCAGGACCACCAGCGCGCCGGTCCGTCCGACCGGGACCCACCAGGCGACCTGGCCCTTGCGCGTCGTCTCGAGTCCGGCCGCGGTTCGCGACGGATCGGAGACCTGCGCGACCACATGGCGGACGTTCCTCTCGGAGACCTTGAAGCTGCGATCGACGGTGCCCTCGGGCGTGACGACGAGCGCCGTCCCGGACGCGCCGAGCGCGCGGGCGACGACCTCGCAGAGGCGCGCGGCGAACGTGTCCTCGGGGCCGGGCGCCGCGAAGAAGCGCGCGATCGACTGCACGCGGGTGAGTCGATCGAGCTCGCGCGAAAGGGAAACGTTCGCGCCACGAAGCGCGTCGGCCTGCTCGACCGCGAGACGGGCGAAGCGGCGACGTTGCTCGTCGAGGCGCGCGTTCGAGGCGCGCAGACTCTCGAGGAAGTCATCGGAGTCCTCGATCAGCGCGCGCCGTTCGAGCAGGTCGGAGATCGCGGCGAGAACCTCCTCGCCTTCGGTTCCCCAGGGCACCGCCCCGCGACGGGAGCGTCCGCTCGTGTCGAACACGACGATCGAATCCGGGGCACGGCCGGTCGCGCCCGCGAGCGCGAGCCAGCTGTCGAGGTCCGCGCATTGCTCGTCGAAAACCACGAGTCCGGCGTCGTCGGGGACGTCGGCGGGATCGGCGCAGGTCGAGACGTCCGCGCGCCCGGACAGCAGCGGGGCCCACACTCGCGCGGAGCTGCGGCACTCCTCCCGGGGAGAGACGACGGCCACGCGCTCGCGTCTCAAGGCTCGTCGCTCTCGGATTCGGGCGGCGCCTCGCGCACGGCGCGCTGCAGCAGATAGATGTACCGGGTGATGCGCTCCTGGGCGACCTCGGGCAGCTCCAAGAACTCCACCGCGAGGAACCACGTCGCCCGGGCGCCCGGCGACGCTCGTCCGGCGTCGCGCACCACCTCCGATCGCACGATGACGGGAGGTTCGTCGTCCGGCAGGGCGATCGAGAGATCGAGCAGCGCGCCCTCGGGGTAGAGCTCGGGCGACTCCAGCAGGAGACCGCCGCCGGAGAGGTTCACGGATGTGCCCTCGCACGGCGGTCCGGGCGGCGGAGTCTGCGGCAAGGGCGAACGCGGATCGATCCCGATCGGAACGTTCGCGCCGAGCCGGAAGAAGCTGCGGCGCTGAACCCGCTCGAGCGAAGCGTCCGGAGCGGAGATCAGGATCGTGGGGATCGGTCCCGGATAGCGCTCCAGGATCCGGGTGTCGTACTCCCAGTGCGTGTCGTTCGAGCTGAAGTGCAC
>JAGQIB010000663.1 GCA_020431545.1 Gemmatimonadota bacterium | reverse complement strand
CGCGAGTCACTCTCCGCACTCGCGCGCGCGAAGTACGAGGCTTCCGACCTGGCGGCGGCGGAGTCGCTGCTCGTCCGGGCGCTCGATCTCGAGCGCCGGGGCAAGGGGGGCGAGGAACTCGCGAACGTCCTGATGGACCTGGCGAGCGTGTACAACCGGCAAGGGCGATTCGAGGAGGCGGAGCCGTGCTACCGCGAAGGCATCGCGCGGGACAGGAAGACGTTCGGCGATCGACATCCGGAGGTCGCCCAGGGGCTCAGCAACTACAGCGTGTTCCTGGCGAACGTCGGCCGACTGGACGAGGCCGAGAGCGCGGAGCGGGAGGCGCTCTCGATCCGCGAGGAGATCCTGGGCTCGGATCATCCGGACGTCCACTTCAGCCTGCACAACCTCGGCTGGATCCTGCACACGAAGGGAGACATCGAGGAGGCGGAGCTCTTGATGCGGCGAGTCGTCGCGGCTCGGAGAGCGCTCTACGACGAGCCGCACCCGCACCTCGCCCGGAGCCTTCAGGTGCTCGGCGTCATCCTGCGAACTCGCGACGACCTGGAGGGTGCCGCGGCCGCGTCCGAGGAATCCCTGGAGCTCGCCCGTGCGATCTACGGCGATCGCGGCGAACCCGTGGCGACGGCGCTCAACGATCTCGGAATCGTCGCCTATCTGAGGGGAAACCTGGTTGCGGCGCGCGCGCGGTTCGAGGAGTCGCTCGCTCGCTTCCGCGATTTTCTCGACGAGTCTCACCCGACCGTCCTGACGCTTCGGAGCAACGTCGCCACGCTCAGCGAACGAATGGGAGACTTCGCCGCCGCCGAGCGGGTGTACCGCGAGATCCTCGAAGCGCGGATCGAGGCGAGGGGAGCCGATCACCCGGACGTCGCGATGAGCTACCGAAGTCTGGGGAATGCACTCCGAGCGCAGGGGAAGGCCGAGGAGGCCGTGGCGGCGCTCGGGCACGCGCTCGTGATTCAAACCGCGACGTTCGGTGATCCGCACGAGGAGGTGTCGATCACGCGCGTGTTCCTGTCCGAGGCGTTGCGCGGGGCCGGTCGCTACGCGGAAGCGGAGGAGTCCGCCCGCGCCGCGCTCGCCCACTACGAGTCCCGGTTCGAACCGGGGCACCGGCGGATCCGAGAAGCGCGCTCCACGCTCGGGACCGCGCTCGCGTACGCGGGCCGCCCCGACGAAGCGATCGCCTTCCTGGAGCCCGAGCTGGAACTCCGGCTGACGGAGCACGGCCCCGAGAGCGTGCTCGTGGCCTCGCTCCGCGGCGCGCTCGGCACGTGCTATCTCGACCTCGGCGAGCCCGGTCGGGCGCGGAGCTCCCTCTCCGAGGCGTTGCCGGTCTTGCGCGCCGCCTGGCCCGAGACCCATCCCACCCTGCGCCGCGCCGTGGCGGACTGGGAACGACTCCGCTGACGTGTGGCCCCGATCTCCGGCGGATCCCGTGGACCGGGTAGACCGTCACCCGTTCCGGAGGTCCCGCGATGTCGTCGCTTCGACGAGAAGTTCGTTCCTTGTGCCTGTTCGTCCTGCTCGCATTCGTGGCCGTGCCGGCCACCGCCAGCCAGGATTCGCCTGTCTCCCTGCCGCCCGAGGAGCTGCCTCCTTCGGTGGCCGCGTACCCCGACCCGGCCGCGCTGCGGGCGTTCCAGGATCTGCGTCCCGCGCCGGAAGCCGCGCTTCCGGAACTGAATCCACTCCAGCTCAGCAAGCTCGAGCGCGCCCGGACCGCGATCGAGGCGGCGCGACGGAGCGGCGAGCTCGCCGCGTTCCGCGCCCCTTCTCCGGAGCCGCCGCCGGGACCGCCGCTCTCCCTCGAGGAGATCGAAGCGAGGAAGCTCGAGCTGTGGCGTCGAACTCCGACTCCGGCCTACGACCCCGAGACCGACTCCCCGAGCGCCGCCGCCCTGTCCGGCGCCACCTCTCGCTAGGCCTCGGGCCGGAAAGGAGACCCCCATGCGTACCCCACTCCGTCCCAATCCGAATCGAGGAATCGTCGACGCCTTCCGCCCGACTCCGGCGCGAGGGCTGGTCGGTGCCGTCGGTTCGATTCTGCTTCCCG
>JAGQIB010000662.1 GCA_020431545.1 Gemmatimonadota bacterium | reverse complement strand
CGGGCTTGTGGGCGACGAGCCGAGCAGCGGGATGCGACGTCGCCAGGCGAGCGCCGCGACGAGCATCACCACGACGGCGTGGGACGCGACGGTGGCGAGGGCCGCACCCCGTACTTCGAGGCGAGGGAACGGGCCGGCCCCGAGGATGAGCAACGGATCCAGTGCGAGGTTCAACAGGACGCCGACCAGCGTGAAGAGCATCGGCGTTCGACTGTCGCCGCACGAACGGTAGACCGCCTCGACGACGAAGGCCGCGTAGAAGCCCGGGGCAATGAGGGAGTAGATGCGGAAGTAGTTCGCGCTCATCTCCGCGATTCGCGGATCCTCGAACAGGGTCCGGAACAGGACCGGCGACGCGAACCAGCCGATCGCGGCGATCGCGGCACCCGTGAGCGCGGAAGCGAGGAGTCCGGTGCGGGCGACGAGCGCCGCGTCCGCGTCGCGGCCGGCGCCGATCGCCTGTGACACGAGCGCGCCGACTCCGGCCGTGAACAGGTCTCCGATCGCCATGACGGACCAGCTCGCAAAGAAGCACGCGGAAACCGCGCCGATCGCGTCGGCGCTGACGCGCCCGACCCAGAGCATGTCGGCCAGTCCGTAGAGCGTGTGCAGCAAGTGCGACACGAACACCGGCCAGGCGAGTCGGAGGAGCTCGGGAGTGATCGGGCCGCCGGTGAGCCGGCGGATGGGCGCGCTCAACAGGGACCGATCAGCGCAGCAGCAGCATGCGACGGGAGTCCGAGTACTCCCCGGATTGGAGACGGTAGTAGTACACGCCCGGGGCGGCCGTACGTCCGACCTCGTCGGTGCCGTCCCAGCGGCGTTCGTGCGGGCCGGCGGGGAGGCGCTCGCCGTCGATCAGGCGACGGACGAGACGTCCGGACACGTCGAAGACCGCGAGGCGGACGTCGGACTCGCGCGGCAGGGAGAACGCGAGCGCGGTGGAACCGCGGAACGGATTCGGGCGCGGGGCGGCCAGCGCGAACGGGACGGCGCCCTCCGGATCCAGAACGTCGACCGCTCCGTCGACGTCGATGGTGACGAACCACTCGGTTTCCGGAGAGAACGCGTCGCGGTTCGTGATCACGACCGCGAGCATCGCGAGGTCGGACCACTCGCACGGAAGCTCGAGCGCGGCGCCCGTGCCGTCGACGGGAACGGGGATGACCTCCCGCACGCCGCTCGTGCGCAACAGCAGGGCCGACATCGAACACCGGGCGGCGCCCGCGCCGGTGAGCGCCAGCACGGGACTTCCGATCCGGTCTCCCGCCTGGATCAGCAGGTAATGCGACTCGAGCCCGCCGAGCCGGCCGGAACGCGTGGCCGAGGGTTCCACGACGTGCGCGACGTAGGGCGGCGTCGGCCACGCCGCGGCCTCGTCGAACCCCAGGGGCTTGCCCCCGGAGTTCGCGCCGCAGAAGTACGACCAGAGACCGAGCTCGCGTGCCTCCGTCGCGACGTCGGAGCCGTAGGCGTTCAGCGCGAACTCGAAGCTCTCTCTCGCATCCTCCTGACGCACGGCCGAGCGGCGATCGAAGAACTCCTTCAGGAGTTCCACGCCGTGCCGCTGCTCGAGGAGGTGTTGCCACACGCACGCGCCGTAGCTGGCCGGGAGCCACGCGTCGGGGTCGCTGACGGGCGAGCGCTCCGCGACGTAGCGGACGTAGTCGTCTACCTGGTCGAACACGAAGTCCTCGGCCCAGGTCGCGTCGGCCTCGAGCCAGCCGCCCTCGGTCCATCCGCTCGCCGCGTACTGGGAGGCGTGCTTGATCTCGTGCGCGATCGTCACCTTGGCCGCGCCGCGATCCGAGCCCTCGGGATCCGAGTTGTCCGGGAAGCCGAGGAAGTCGTGGTGCAGCGAGATCACGGGGAATCCGCCGACGATGCGCGTGAGCCCGTACGCGTTCATGGCCCGGAACTCGACGTCGACGAGCCCGTCCCGCCCGACGGGCGAGGTGAATCCCGCGTTGCGGAACGTCGTACGCGAGGTCTCGGCCCAGGCGCCGGCGCGCTCGACGAAGTCCGGAACGCCGGACGCGTCGAGATCCTCGGCGGGCACGGCG
>JAGQIB010000661.1 GCA_020431545.1 Gemmatimonadota bacterium | reverse complement strand
ACGATCGAGGCCCTGATCCGGATCAAGCCGGACCACGCCGACGGCCTGTACCTCGGCGCCTCGATCGCGGCCGCGAAGGGCGACGCGCTGAACGCCGCGATCCTGTTCGAGCGCGCGCAGAAGATCGGCCCCTCGAATCCCGACCGCTACCGTCACGATCCGCACTTCGATTCGATCCGGAACGACCCGGCCTTCCTCGGGGTGGTGTACGCCTGGCGCGCGCCGAACGCGTTCCGCGACGGAGGCAAGGGAAGACCGTCGTGAGCCACGGCAACGTCTTCATGATCGTGCACAGCTACTGCCCGGCCGACCCACGCGTGCGCCGGGAGGCGGAGGCTCTGGCCGCCGAGGGATTCGGTGTCGACGTCTTCTGCCTGCGCGACGCGGGCGAGCGTCTCGTGGAGCGGATCGGCGGGGTGCGGTACGTGCGCTTCCCGCTGCGTCGACGGCGCGGCGGCGTGCTGCGCTACGCGTTCGAGTACCTGGCCCTGCTCGCGGCGGGCGCGATGGCCGCCGTGTTCCTGCACGGCGTGAAGCGTTACCGCGTGGTGCAGGCCCACAACATGCCGGACTTCCTCGTGTTCTGCGGACTCATCCCGTGGCTGACCGGCGTGCCGATCGTGCTCGATCTGCACGACCCGATTCCCGAGCTGTACATGAGCAAGTTCGGCCTGGACCGGAAGTCCTCGCTGATCCGGTGGCTCGCGCGCGTGGAGGGCCTGAGCGTGCGGTTCGCGGATCACGCGTTCGCGGCGACCGGCGCGTTTCGCGATCGGCTCGTGGAGCGCGGGCGCCCGCCCACGAAGATCTCCGTACTGCTGAACTCGCCGGATCCGCGCCTGTTCGCGCCGCGCACCCGCAACGGCAACGCGCCGCCGCGCCCGCGGATCCTGTTCCACGGCACGGTCACGCACCGCAGCGGGATCGACTGCGCGATCCGCGCGGCCGAGCGCGTGCGCGCCGCGGGGCTCGACTTCGAGTTCGTGATCCTCGGCGACGGCGACTTCCTGCCGGAAGTTCGTCGCCTCGCGGCGGAGGGCGATCGCCCGCAGTGGATCGACGTGCGCGGTCCCGTGCCGCTCGAGCGCGTGCCCGAGGAGATCGCGGCGGCGGACCTCGGCCTCGTGCCGAATCGCGGCGGCGCGTTCAGCGACCTCGCGCTGCCCACGCGCGTGTTCGAGTACCTCTCCATGGAGCGACCCGTCATCGTGAGCCGATCGCCGGCCATCACGGATCTGTTCGCGGAAGACGACCTGCTGTTCTTCGCGCCGGGCGACGAAGAGGAACTCGCGCGCGTGGTGGAGCGGGCGCTCCGTGACCCGGAGGCGCGGGCGGCGTGCGTCGCGGCGGGGCGACGCGTGAGCGAGCAGCACCGCTGGGAGCTCGAGCGGCGCGTCTACGTGGACGTGATCGAGGCCCTGGCGTCGGGCCGCCGCGCGATGTCGCGGTAGCGGATCGGACGTCCCCCGGGACCGATCGGATCGAGCACCTCGAGCAGCACGCGACCGTCGCAATCGCGCGGGACCGCGAGGCCGAGCAGGTGCAGCACCGTCGGCGCGACGTCGA
>JAGQIB010000660.1 GCA_020431545.1 Gemmatimonadota bacterium | reverse complement strand
GCCGTCTCCGCGTCCACCGCGGCGAGCCGCGCGTGCAACGCCTCGGCGCCCTCCCGCTCGACGACGTCCCCGAGCCGCGCGCGCACCTCCTCGTCCGCCTCCGGGCCCTCGAACAGCCCTTCCTCGGCCGCGCGCAGGTACAGCCCGCTGCCGCCCACCAGCACCGACAGCTTCCCGTGCGCGCGAATCTCCTCGAACGCCGCGCGCGCCTCCTCCCCGAAGCGCGCCGCGCTGAACCGCTCCGTGGGCTCCGCCACGTCCACCATCCAGTGCGGCACCGCGGCGCGCTCCTCGGCGGTGGGTTTCGCCGTGCCGACATCGAGACGTCGGTACACTTGGCGCGAGTCCGCGGACACGACCTCGATGGGCAGCAAACGCGCGAGCGCGACCGCCACGGCGGTCTTGCCGGAAGCCGTCGGGCCCACGAGGCTCGGGACGAGCGGCGGTCGTTCGGACGGATTCATCGCCCGGCTCATCGCTCGAAGCGATCGTCCAGCGACGTGCGCGCCACCTCGAGGAAGATCGGGCGGCCGTGCGGGCAGAGCTTGGGGACCTCGGTGCGCTCGAGCGAGCGCAGCAGGTGATCGATCTCCTCGCCGTGCAGGCGCTGCCCGAACTTCACGGCCGCGCGGCACGCGTACGTCTTGGCGAGGTAGTCGATGCGCTTCGCGGCGTTCGCGCGCGCGTTCTCGGCGGAGGCGAACACCTCGCGCAGGAACTCGCCGCCGCCCCAGCGCGACAGGTTGCCGGGGATGCCGGAGACGAGCACGGTACTCGGGCCGCCGGGCGCGGCGTCGAAGCCGACGGCCTGCAGCACCTCCGCCGCCTCCTCGGGCTCCTGCCCGGGGGCGAGATCGATCGGCAGCGGAACGAGCAGACCCTGCACCGGCACGCGCGACGGATCGTTCGCGACCTCGCGGATCTCGTCGTACAGCACGCGCTCGTGCGCGGCGTGCTGGTCGATCACGAGCAGGCGATCGGTGTCCTCCACGAGCAGGTAAGCGCCCCACAGCTCGCCCACGAGGCGCAATCGTCCCGTGGCGAGCGCGGTCGAAACGCGCCGGGTCTCGTCGCGATCTCCGGCCGGGGTGGCAATCTCCGCGCCGTGCGGCCAGTCGGCCCCCACCGGCTCGCGCGGCGTGCCCTCTCCGACCTCTCCGAACGGCAGCTCCGTTCCAGGCTCGGGCGCCCCCTGGCCCCACACCGGAGCAGCCGGCGCGGGCCCGAACCGCTCCGGTCGCGGCCGGCGGTCCTCCCGCACCCACGGCAGGCCGGACTCGCGACCCAGGGCATCGAACCGCGTGGCGAATGCGGACGAGCCCACCGCCTCGCGGATCACCGAGAACACGCGATCCCGTCGCGTGAACCGGACCTCGCGCTTCGTGGGATGCACGTTCACGTCGACCTCGGAGGGATCCACCGAGACCGCGAGCGCGAAGATCGGGTGCTTCCCCCCCGGCACGGCGCCGCCGATGCCCGCGGTGACCGCGTGCGCGAGCGACGCATCCACGACCGGGCGGCCGTTCACGAGCAGGAGCTGGTGATCCACGCGCGTGCGCGCGAAGTCCGTGAGCGACACCACGCCCCGCACCGAGATCCCCTCGCGATCGCCCTTCACCTCCACCATGCGACGCGTGACGTCTCCGAGCAGGGCCGCCGCGCGACGTCGGAAGTCGTCGGCCGCGGCGATCTCGAGCACGCGCTTGCCGTCGCGCAGCACGCGGAAGGAAACGTCCGGTGCGCCGAGCGCGAGCTGCCCGATCATTCGCACGAGCACGCGGCCCTCCGTGGCCGGCGTCTTCAAGAACTTGCGCCGCGCGGGAACGTTGAAGAACAGGTCCCGCACCTCGATCGTGGTTCCGCGCGCGCGCGCCGCGCGCGTCTCCTCCACGACCTTCCCGGCCTCGAGCCGGATCCTCGTCCCCTGGCCGTCGCCCGACCCGCCCGGCCCGCCGGATCCCTCCGGACCGCCAGTTCCGCCGGACCCGCCGGGCATCGTCATCAGCTCCACCCGCGAAACCGCCGCGATCGACGCGAGCGCCTCGCCGCGAAATCCCAGGGTGGCGATCGCGATCAGGTCCTGCGGATCCCACACCTTGCTCGTGGCGTG
>JAGQIB010000037.1:3587-9014 GCA_020431545.1 Gemmatimonadota bacterium | reverse complement strand
AGCCAGATGGCCGAGGGCTGGGCGCGCGCGCTGCTCGGTCCGGCCACCGACGTCGCGTCGGCGGGAACGGCTCCGCAGGGATTGAATCCGCGGGCGGTCGCCGTGATGACCGAGGTCGGGATCGACCTCACGTCGCACCGGTCCAAGCACGTCGACGAGGTCGGTCCCGAGGGCTTCGACCTGATCGTGACCGTGTGCGACCACGCGCGCGAGGCCTGCCCGGTCCCGCCGCCCGGCGTCCGGACCCTTCACCACTCGTTCGACGATCCGCCCGCCCTCGCCCGCGCGGCTCGATCCGAGGAAGAGGCGCTGGCGCCGTACCGTCGGGTCCGGGACGAGATCCGGGCGTTCGTGGAACAGCTCCCGGAGCGGATGGCGTCGTGAGCACGAAGGCCTGCGTCACCAAGGAACCGGGCGGGCTCGGCTTCTTCGAGCGCTGGCTCACGGTGTGGGTCCTGCTCTGCATCGGCGCGGGGATCGGGCTCGGTCACGTCGCGCCGGGTTTCGCGCGCGCGCTCGATGGGATGTCCCTGACCGTGGGCGGCGCCCCGGTGGTGTCGATCCCGATCGCGGTCTGCCTGTTCTTCATGATGTACCCGATCATGGTGAAGATCGACTTCGCCGAGGTGCTGCGCGCGGGCCGCAGCGTGCGTCCCGTATCTCTCACGCTGTTCGTGAACTGGGCGATCAAACCCTTCACGATGTATCTGCTTAGCCTGCTGTTCCTCGGCGGGATCTTCCTTCCGTTCCTCGGACCCGAGGCCGTGGACCACGTGAAGCTGCCGCTCGGCTCCGACCTCCCGGTCGGCGCCACGGTCGGAGCCGGGACGGTCGTCCTCGAGCACGGATTGAAGGTGCTCGAGATCCCTCTCTGGCGGAGCTACCTGGCCGGATGCATCCTGCTCGGCGTGGCGCCGTGTACGGCCATGGTGCTGGTGTGGGGATACCTCGCGCGCGGCAACGACGGCCACACGCTCGTGATGGTCGCGATCAACTCCCTCGTGATGCTGTTCCTGTACGGCCCGCTCGGCGGCTTCCTCCTCGGCGTCGGCCGGCTGCCCGTCCCGTGGCAGGCGCTCCTGCTGTCCATCGGCGTGTACGTGGCCCTCCCGCTCGCGGCCGGGTGGATCTCGCGGCGCGCGATCGTGGCCGCACGCGGCGAGGAGTGGTTCCGCCGACGTTTCCTGCCGTTCCTCACCCCGATCACGATCGCGGCCCTCCTCCTGACCCTGATCCTCCTGTTCTCCTTCAAGGGCGACGTGATCCTGGATCGCCCGCTCACGATCCTGTGGATCGCCGTGCCGCTGTTCCTCCAGACGGTGCTGATCTTCGCCCTCACGTACGGGCTCGCGCGCCTCCTGCGTCTCCCGTACCGCGACGCGGCGCCCTCGGCCCTCATCGGCGCCTCGAACCACTTCGAGGTCGCGATCGCGACGGCGGTGATGCTGTTCGGGCTCTCCTCCGGGGCCGCGCTCGCGACCGTCGTCGGCGTGCTGATCGAAGTGCCCGTGATGCTCCTCCTCGTGAGGATCTGCACGAGCACCGCCGGTTCGTTCCCCGCCGAGGCAGGCGCGCACTAGGACGTCCTGCCGGCGCAGAACCATGGCCGGATCCGCGGCCGCTTTCCGGTCTCCGGGAAAGCCCATCTCCCGGAATCCGCATTCCGGCCCCCGATCCGGAGGTCACCGTGTCCGCGAATCCCGTCTCTCCAAGGCCCCGCCGACCCGGTTCGTGGTCCGGCGTCCGCCCCCGTCCGCTCGTCGCGTGCCTGCTCGCGGCCGGCCTCGTCGGAGTCCTCGCCACCGGCTGCGGGGACGACTCCGCCGGCCCCACGCCCGACGAGACCCCGATCGAGCTGACGATCGCGCTCGGGGCGACGTCCGCCGGCCCGGGCGATCGCATCCCGATCACCGGTCTTCCGGCCGACGAGGTCGTGTGGGCGGTCGTCTCCACCGGCGGAGACGGGCACGCGGTCGCCTTCCTGGAGCGTGCCGGCGCGGGCCGCGGCGGCGACCAGCTCATCGTTCCGTTCTTCCCGGACGATCCCGGCACCGGCGGCGGCGTTCAGGTCCGGATCACGAACGGGAGCAACATCACGTCGAACCTCGTGAACCTCCAGATCGACGCGCTACCGCCCGCGCCCGGCGCGTTCGCGGCCGTGGTGGCGGACCTGCAGGTGCTGCTGGATTCGTGGCTGCTGAGCGCCGGCACGACTCGCGCCGAGCTGACGTCCACGCCGCCCGCGGACCTGCCGATCACCGATCTCAATCTGCTGTTCCTGCACAACCTGATCGACAACCCCGTGAATCCGAACTCGCTCGCGGCGTTCGCCGCCGGAGAGATCCCGATGTTCGCGGGTGAGAGCATCGACCGCGATCTGCTCGACGCGATGATCGGCGCGAGCGGACTGGCGGGCCTCGTGGCCGAGAAGACGGCTCTCGCCGACACGCTCGGCGGTCCGCCGGACTCGCTCCGCGCGGAGTCCGTGCGCGCGCTGCGCGCGCTGCCGCGCCTCGATCGGGACTGCTTCGAGGGCCCCACGTTCGGCGCCGGCCCCGACGACTGCGACTGGCTGTCGGAGGCGATGCAGTACCAGAGCGAGCTCGCGACCGCCGCCGCGGCCGCCGCCACGCGGGTGGAGCAGCTCGTGCAGGGCGTGGTCCTCGCCGGACTCTCGCTCACGCCGGCCGCGCCGTACGCCACCGCCACCGGCGCGATCCTCTGGGCCGCCGCCACGATCGAGGACGCGTCGATCGGGATCTACCCTTCGCACCTGCTCTCCGGAGAGACCGACTTCGTCGCCGACCCCGAGGCCTTCGCGGAGGACTTCACCGCAGACGGCGCCTGGAGCGAGTTCCGGATCACGGCCACGAGCGACGGCTGGAACGCGGACCGTGCCGTGCTCGAGGGTCTGCTCCAGATCCTCGGCGCGGTCGGCTCCGGTCCCGGCGACATCGCGGACGCCCTCGGCGACCAGGTCGACGGTGCGGCGCTGGAGGCGTTCGAGGGCGCGATCACGGGCTACGTGAAGAACCAGGCGACGACGGCGGCGCTGCAGGAGATCGTCGGGTCGGACCAGGTGGACCTGCAGTTCTGCCCGCAGACGTGGTCCGGGTTCGATTGCACGGGCGCCCCCTACTCCGTGGGCACGTCCTCGAACGAATCCGTCCTGCAGGTGAACGACGCCGCGCAGTCGTACCGCCCGGTCGACGTCGGCTCCGCTCAGCTCCGCGTGGAGACGATCCCCGGCGCATTCGGCAACGCCCACACGGCCGAGGACAAGGTCATCGCCACGAACCCGATCGAGGTGCACATCGACCCGTTCCAGGCCCGCGTGGGCACGGACGAGGTCGTGAACTTCACCGTTCGGGTCGAGAACGCCGAGAACACGGACGTCGAGTGGTCCTCCACCGGCGCGAACTTCGTGTGGAACGCGAAGGGCGCGAGCCTCACGACCCCGTCGTCACCCTGGACGACCCCGATCGAGGTGCGCGCGCGGAGCATCGCGAGCACGGGACTTCGCGCGGACGGCGTTCCGGTGCGTGACGACGTCTCGCTCGTGGAGTACCAGGACTCCCTCGTGGTCGTGAACGTCACGCCGCGCTACGAGTGCATCTCGAACGACAGCACGCTCGTGCTCACGGCCGACGTGATCGGTCTCGACGACGCCTCGGTCACCTGGAGCATCGCCGAGGGCTGGGGCTCGGTGCAGTCGACGGGGCCGCTCACCGCGCGCTACACGCCCCCGTCGTCCGGCACCACCGACGACACCGTGCGCGCCACGGTCGTGGACCACCCGGAGGCGATCGGCGACGCCCACGTTCGCGTCTCCGCGTGCACCTGCTTCTTCGACATCATGATCACGGGCGGCATCAACTGGCTCGAGTCCGGCGGCGACATCGCGTACGTGGCGGCCTGGGGCGACGGCAGCGTGTATGCGATCCAGTTCTTCGTGATGGTGGACAACCCCGACGGCACGGTGCTCGGTGCAAGCGTCGGGACGTCCGACGAGCAGACGGCGCCGCAACCCGGGGAGACGGGAGATTGGCGCATGAGCCTCGCCGTGTCGCGCGGATCCTCCCTGTTCCTCACGGACCAGTCCGACGATGAGACCGCGGTCTTCCTCACGATCGACCATGCGACGCAGACCACGATGGAGGGACGGATGCACGGCACGATCGCGAGCCGGGACCAGCAGGGGAACATCGTGTCGACCGCGCTCGTGGACATCCCGTTCCGGGCGGGGCTGTTCGAGGGCGGCTGGCCCTGTCAGTAGAGGCGGCGCCGGTGCGCGGGCTCTACCGTTCTCCCGGGTCGGCGGCGCGGGCGATCCAGCCCCAGGCGTCGCCGGCCGAGTGGTTGCCGTCCTGCGGAAAACGCTGGAGCACGTAGCCCGCCCACAGGTAGACGTTCGCGAGCGTGAACGCCGCCACGGCGACCGAGAGGCGGGCGACGCCGGCGCGTGAGACCGTCCGCGCGGAGAGACTGACGCCGGCCGCGAGCGTGAGAACCGGCAGGACTTCCAGGTACGCGCGATTCCCGAAGCTGTCGCCGAACCACCAGCACCACCACGAGCCGTTGACCAGCACGAACGCGAGGAACGTCGCGGCGGTCGCCAAGAGCATCGGGCGGACGGATCGGTGGCGGGCGCCGGACACGGCCAGCCCGACCAGGACGAGGTACCACGGGCTGTACAGGAACAGGCCGTGGCGCGCGTGCAAGAGACCGTTCCAGAAGCCCGCCGGGGCGCCCGTGAACGCTTCGTCGGCGTAGGTGGACACACGCCAGTCTCCCCACAACGCATGCAGAGAGAGCGGTTGCAGGGCGAGAACGGCGATCGCGGCGAGGGCTGCCGTGACGAGGGAGCCGCGGGACCGGCCGCTCCGCCAACACAGCAGCCCGAGGATCGGCGCGAGCGCGACGTTCGAGTTCCTTACGAGGAGCAGCAGACCGGCGGCGGCGCCGATCGCGAGCGCATCGGCGATTCCGCGCCGCGGGGACACGAGGCGCCAGAGCAGGAAGCTCACGAGCGCCATCCCCGCCGCGTGCGGCATCGCGGGTTCCTTCGCCACGTAGTGGATCGCATTCGTCGCGACGGCGGAAGCGATCGTGAGCGCCACCGCGATCGCGTCGGGCACGCCGGCCGCGAGCAGCGCGGCCCGGAGCCAGACGAAGCCCGCGAGCGCCAGCGCGAGCAGCGAGAACGCCACCGCGACCTGGTACGGCGACGACACGCCGTCCGTCGACCAGCGGCCCCCGCCGGCGAGCGCCACGACGTGACCGACCAGGAAACCCGGCGTCTCCAGCACGGCGAGTCCCACGGGGTACTTGTTCGTGGCGCCATGCTTTGGCGTGGCGCGATCGTGCTCCGGCGGCAGCGGATCCGGCGGACAGAGGAGCTCGTAGTCGTTGCGGAACTCCACGTCG
>JAGQIB010000037.1:0-3531 GCA_020431545.1 Gemmatimonadota bacterium | reverse complement strand
GAGTCGCCGAGTCGCAGGCACAGGGTGAGCAGGCCCATGGCCGCGCACGCGTACGCGAACAGGAACGCACGAAAGACCCGGCGCGCGCTCACTCGTCCGCTCCCGGTTCCCGGGGAGGGGGTGCGAGATCCCGGAGACTCGCGAGGATCCGACGCGCCCGGTCCGCCGCCGCGCTGCCGGGTCGGCGCGCGATCACCGCCTCCAGCACGTCCTGCGCTTCCTCCGCCCGGTCGAGGCGCGCGAGCATCACCGCGCGGTTCAGCTCCGCGTCGACGTTGCCGGGATCCACCGCGAGCACGTGCTCGATGAGCGCGAGCCCCCGTTCAGTATCTCCGCGCAGGTCCGCGAGGGCCGCCTTCTCGGACAGCAGCGTCGGCTCCCCCGGCGCCGCCGCGAGCAGACGGTCGACGGCCGCCTCCGCCTCGCCGAGCTGTCCCGTGCGTCGCAGCAGCTCGATCTCGGCGACGCGGGCGGAGTAAAAGTCCGGCTCGACCTCGAGCGCGCGGCGGATCCAGCGCAGCGCGCGGACGGGCTCGCCGCGATTCCGCTCGGCCTCGGCCACGAGCACGTACGCTCCCGGCCACGCCGTCTTCGGCAGTCGGTACGGATTCCAGGCGACGAGGACGGCCGCCAGCAGTGCGACGGGCACCGCCACGCGCAGCGCGGCGGCACGACCATCGCGCACCGACTTCACCGCCTCGATCGCCCCCGCCGCGCCGAGCGCGATCACGAACGGCGCCGCCGGCACCCGAAAGCGCGCATTGACGAAGAACACCACGCAGCCGAACGCGATCGCGGCCACGAAGCCCGCCACGAGTCGAGTATCCCGGCGGCGACCGAGCAGCACCGCTCCGAGCGTCGCGAGCGGGAACCACAGCCCCCAACCCGGGAGGCGAAGCGCGGACACGAGTTCGGCGGCGAGCACCGGATCGTGGTTGTTCGGGATCTCGCGCGCGGAAACGAACAGCCACGCCTTCTTGACGAAACGCCCGGCAGCCCGCCCCGGATCATCGGCGAGATCCCGCCAGGCGCGAGCCGACCAGTGACGCGAGACCTCCGAGGGACGGAGCGTTCTCCCCTCCTCACGCTCGGCGATCGCGGTCGCGGCCTCCATCATGCGGTACCCGAGCGCGGTGGGCGCGTCGGGGAACGTGGCGGCGTAGCCGTCCGCGTCCTTTCCGTTGCCGAGGTAGAAGTTCAAGCCGCCCTGAGTGGCGAGGAACGCGGGGTCGCCGGATCGAATGTTGTGCCCCGTCACGAGCAGCGGGAGCGCGAGGATCGCGAGCGTCGCCCCCGCCGCCCCGCGGAGACGCCGGTCCGCGCGAAACACGAGTGCCGCGGGCAGCAGCATCGCGGGCGCGAGCAGCGGAGGGCGCACGACGACGGCCGCGCTCCACAGCAGCCCGGCGAGCGCGATCCGGAGCGTCGACGGTCGTTCGTCCGCCGCCAGCGTGGCTGCCCCCGCCGCGACCGCGAGCGCGACGCCGGCGAACGGCGGCAGGAACTGGAAATCGAAGAACGCGAACGTGGGGTACAGCGCGGCGGCGACTCCCCCGAGCCACGCCGCGCCTCGCCCGCCGAGTCGGCCGGCGATCGCCGCGACGAACGCGGCCACGAGCGGTCCGCCCACGAGCAGCTGGAAGAACGCGACGTTCCGGACCGAACCCCCGGCCGCCGCCAGCTCCCCCGCCAGCAGCGCCACGTACCCCGGCGCCCGGAAGAACGGTTCGCCTCCCGGCCACGTCCCCGCGAGCCAGCCCCGCGCCCACTCGAGGTGCGCGGCGCCGTCCAGCACCGGCGCGAGCAGCTCGGGGTGTCGGCCGAGCTGCCAGGCGACGAGGGCCCGGTACGCGAGCGCCACCGCCGCGCTCCCCGCGATCGCGACCGCCACACCCCGTCGATCCCGGCTCAACGGGGCCTCATCGGACGCCGCCTCGTTCGCGAGAGCCTCATTCGTAACGGAGCGCCGTGATCGGATCGAGGCGCGACGCGCGCCACGCCGGGTACATGCCGAAGAAGACCCCGATGCCGGCCGAGAACAGGATCCCGATCAGCGCGACCCACGGACTCACGTTCGTGGGCAGCCCGGTCGCCTTGCCGAGCACGAACGCCACGGTGAATCCGAGCACGCTGCCCACGATCCCGCCGATCCCCGTGAGTGTGCCCGCCTCCACGAGGAACTGCGCCAGGATCGTCCCGCGGCGCGCCCCGAGCGCCATGCGGATGCCGATCTCGCGCGTCCGCTCCGTGACGGAAACGAGCATCAGGTTCATCACGCCGATCCCGCCCACGGTGAGCCCGATCGAGCTCAGCACCAGCAGCACGAGCCCGACCTGACCGGTGATGTTGGACACGAACTCCTCGATCTTCGCGCTCGGCGTGATCGCGAAGTCGTCCTTGTCTCCCGGGCGAAGGGCGCGTCGCTGGCGCATCACGGTGCGCGCCTCCTGGACCACGTCGTCGACGGTCGCGCCGGGCGCCACCGTCAGGTAAACGCCGTAGGGATCGTTTCTGCGGCCGAGGTTCTTCCGGTACGTGGACCACGGGATCAGCGCGTAGTTGTCGGCCTGAGGACCGAACAGCGACTTCCGCTTCTCGCCCACCCCGATGACCTTGTAGTGGTCGTCGCCGAGACGGACCCGCTTGCCGATCGGGCTCTCCATCGGGAACAGGTCGTCGGCCGGGCCGGCGCCCAGGAACACGACGTTCTCCCGGTGCCGGATCTCCGGATCGATGAAGTTGCGACCCCGCGCGATCGGCAGGTTCCAGACATCCAGCACGCGCGTGCCGACTCCGGTCACGAACGTCGGGCGAGTGCGCTTGTCGCCGCGGAACAGAAGCGTCGCCCGGTTCGCGTCCACGTAGAACTCCGCGAGATCCACCGAGGGGCAGAGCTCCTCGAGCGCGATCGCGTCCTCCGGCACGAGGTCCGGGCGCGCGAGAACCTTCTCCTCGTCCGGGCCCTCGGTGAGGAAGTCGTACTTGGACACGGTGACCACGTCGCGGTCGCTGCTCTTCATCTCGCGCTCGATCTTCTTGGACACGCCGGACAGGATCGCCACCATCGCCATGAGCACCGTCACGCCGATCGCGACCCCGAGCACGAGCAACGCGGACCGCAGCCGGTGCGCCCGCATCACGTCGAACGCGAGACGCGCGGCCTCGCGCAGCTGCTCGAAGCGCCCGTCGCGGCGCGCGGCCGCCTCACTCACGACGCAACGCCTCCACGGGGTCCAGTCCGGCCGCCCGGTTTGCCGGATACAGTCCGAAGAACACGCCGACCGCCACCGTCACCGCGAGGCCGGCCGCGATCGACCACGGCTCGATCGAGTACGGCAGCGGCGACTTCCAGGCCACGATCACCGCGAGCAGAAAGCCGAGCGCGATGCCGATCACGCCACCCACCAGCGACAGCGTGATGGACTCCACCAGGAACTGCCACAGGATGTCGGAGCGCCGCGCGCCGAGCGCCTTCCGGGTGCCGACCTCGCGCGTCCGCTCCGTGACCGACACGAGCATGATGTTCATGAT
>JAGQIB010000659.1 GCA_020431545.1 Gemmatimonadota bacterium | reverse complement strand
GCTCGGCCAGCATCTCGGCGCGCGGGATCACGGGGACGCCGCGCTCGCGCGCCTCGACGACCTCCGGATTCGTGGGGCGGACCGCGCTCGACACGACGACCACCTGCGCGTCGCCGAGGTTCTCGGCCGCGTGGCCGATCGCGACGCGCGCGCCGTGGTGACGCAGCCGACGGACGGAGTCTCCATCCGCGAGGTCCGACCCCGACACCTCGTAGCCGAGGTTCGCGAGGACCTCGGCGATGCCGCACATGCCGGTCCCGCCGATGCCGACGAAATGGATCTTCCGGATCTTGTGGAACAAGGCCACCCCCCTCTCAGCCCAACCACCGTTCACAGGCGTCCGCGATCCGTTCGCGAGCACCCAGAGCCCCGGCGCGGCGCGCGCCGTCGGCCATGGCCTGCCGTCGCGCCGCGTCTCCCACGATTCCCTGCAACGTCGCCGCCAGCGCGTCTCCCGTCAACTCCCGCTCCGGCATCACGACCGCGCCGTCGTGCTCGGCATGGCGACGCGCGTTGTCCGTCTGGTGATCCGCCGCCGCGTACGGGTACGGCACCAGGATCGCCGGCACGCCGGCCGCCGACAGCTCGGCCAGGGTCATCGCCCCCGCGCGCGTGACGGCCACGTCGGCCGCGGCGTAGGCGTCGCCCATGTCGTTCAGGAACGGCACGGGGTGCACCCAGGACGGCAGGTCCTCCGCCGCGGCCCTCGCCTCCTCCGCGAGCGATTCCCCCGTCTGCACGAGCAGCGTGAAGCCGGGATCGGGGCCGAGACGTCGCGCGGCGTCGAACGTCGCGCGGGTGAGCGCCCGCGCGCCCTGGCTCCCGCCGATCACGAGGACGAGCGGTCGGTCGGACGGCAACCCGTGCGACGCGAGGAACCGGTCACGCTGTCCGCGCTCGACGTCGGCGCGGACGGGGTTGCCGCTGACCACCGCGCGGCCGCGTCGCCACAGGCCGGCCCGGGCCGAGCCGTCGGCGAGATGCACCTCGCGGGCGAAGACCGAGCCGAGCCGGGTGGCCACGCCGGGTCGCGCGTTCTGCTCGAGCACGAGCGTCGGGATCCCGAGCGCGGTCGCCAGCGCCACGAACGGGCCGGACACGTAACCTCCCGTACCCACCACGAGTTGCGGGCTTTCCTTCCAGAGCAGGGCGAACGATCCGAGCGCCCCGGCCACGAGCCGGAACGGAAACGCGAGCCAGGAGATTCCGGGGCGGCGGGCGAATCCCGCGAGGGACACCTCCCTCACGTCGAAGCCCGCGCGACGGATCCACTCGACCGCTCGCTTGCCGCGCGCCGTCGCAAAGAGGACGGAGAGATCGGCGCGGCGGGAGACGAGCTCCTCCGCGACGGCGATCCCCGGATACACGTGTCCGCCCGTGCCGGAAACGGCGATCAGGACCTTCCCCACCCCACCACTCCCGGCCGTTCGGCCCCCACCGACCACCGCATCCCGGCGGTCACTTCCTCCGCCGGGGCCGTTCCCGGGGGCGCCTCGAGACGTCTCCGTTACCGGATCGCCGTTCGCACCCTGCCGGACGGCCCGGACGACCGCGCCGCGATCGACTGCAGGATCCCGACGCCGGCGAGGTTCACGAGCATCGCCGAGCCCCCGTAGCTGAGGAACGGGAGCGGGAGTCCGGTCGTCGGAGTGAGGCCGACGACCACCGCGACGTTGAGGAACGCCACGATGCCGATCATTGCGGTGATCCCCACCGCGAGGTAGCGGCCGAACAGATCGCGGGCGCCGCGGGCGATGACAAGCCCGCGCCACACGAGAAGGCCGAAGAGTGCCACGATCGCCACCGTGCCGAGAAGCCCCAATTCCTCGCCGAGCACCGCGAACACGAAGTCCGTGTGGCAGTCCGGCAGGAAGAAATCCGACTGACGACTCGCGCCGATCCCGCGACCGAACATGCCGCCCGAGCCGAGCGCCACGAGCGACTGGTGCAGCTGGAAGCTCGCGCCCATCGGATCCGCGTCCGGATTCAGGAAGGCCGTGAACCGGCGGACGACGTGTCCCTTCTGCAGTGCGATCACGCCGAGGACGGGCATCGCGGCCGCGCCGGAGCTCATGAGGTGGGTCATCCGGGCGCCACCCAGGAACAGCATGGTGATCGTGATGAGCGTGAGCGTCAGTACGTTGCCGAAGTTCGGCTGCATCATCAGGAGCACGGAGAAGATCCCGAGCACCGTGACGATGGGGACGAAGCCGCGCTTGTAGTCGCGCACCCGGCCCTCACCCTGGGCGAGAATCGAGGCGATGTAGGTCACGAGCGCGAGCTTCGCGATCTCGGCCGGCTGGATCACCATGAAGCCGACCGTCAGCCATCGCGTGGCGCCCTTCCTCGTCACCGCGAGCGGGTTCTCCGGGATCAAGGTCATCGCGAGCAGGAGCACGGCGACGCCCACGAGAGGCGCGGTGAGTCGGTGGCGCAGGATCACCCGGTAGTCGAGCTGGGAGAACGCCACGAGCAGCACCAGACCGAGCATGATCTTGGTGAGGTGATTGACGATCATGCGCGTCGACGAGCCGAACCAGGCCGCCGACATCGACGTACTCGACGAGAACACCGTCACGCTCCCCAGCAGGAGCAGCACCAGCACGACGCCGGACAGCACCCGGTCGCCCCGCCCCTTCCCCGCGGTCATCGCGTCCCCCCTTCGATTACTCTCTCCCGGACGATCTCGCGGAACCGATCGCCCCGGTGGGCGTAGTTCTTGAACTGATCGAAACTCGAGCATCCCGGCGAGAACAGCACGCGTTCTCCCGGGCCGGCCTCCGCGGCCGCGAGCGCGACCGCCGT
>JAGQIB010000658.1 GCA_020431545.1 Gemmatimonadota bacterium | reverse complement strand
GTTCGGCGCGGTGCCGGACTCCGTGAACGTCGCGCATCTCGCGCGCTGCGTGGAGCTGTTCGACGACCTCGCCGACGCGTGGTGCGTGGGCCTCGAGCTGGACGAGGTGTTCGGAACGGCGGAGCGCGTGTCCGCGCTGACGCACGAACTCGAGACGCGAACCGAGCGGCCGGTGGGCGTGCATTTCACCGCACTGGACCGCTGGGACTGGGCCGTCGATTCCGGCGCGGACCTCTGGTTCGGGCAGTACGGATTCGGACTCTCGCCGGAGAAGATCCGCCGCCTCACGGAGCAGACCATCGTGCGCCTCGACGGGCGGATCGGGTTCTGGGCGTTCGAGTACCACCTGTCGTCCACGTCGGCCGACGCGAAGGCCCTCGGCGACGCCGCGATCTCCGTGCCCGGCTGCCTCGGCACCGGCAACGGCCGCACCCGCCGCGACGCGGTCACGCCCTGAGCGCTCGCCCGGAACGAGCGGCTTCGCCTATCCTGATCGCATGAAGAAACGCGCCCCTCGACGCTCCCGCCCGGGATCCACCCCGCGCCCCTCCGGCCCGCGTGCCTCCGGCCCCGCCCGCGGCAAGCACGGCGCCGCCGCGAAGAAGGGCGGCGCTCCGCCGCGCGGCCGCCGGCGTGACGACCCCGAGACCCCGCGCGTGCGTCCGAGCCGCGAGGCCGTGCGCTCGTTCCTCGAGCGCGCCCGCATCCGTCTCAGCGATCACCAGCTCGACCAGCTCTGGCGGTTCCACGAGATGCTGCGCGCCCGCAACGCCGCCGACGACCTGACCCGGCTCGTGGGATTCGAGAGCATCGTGGTGAAGCACTACGTGGACTCGATGATCGTGGGCGACCTCTTTCCCCTGCCGCCGCGCCTGCTCGACCTCGGCACGGGCGGCGGTTTCCCCGGCCTGCCGCTGAAGATCCGCTACCCGGAGCTCTCGCTCGTCCTCGTGGAGGCCCGCGAGCGCCGCACGGCGTTCCTCGCCGACGCGGTCCGCGAGCTCGGCCTCCAGGACGTGGAGGTCGTGAAGCTCAAGGCGAACAGCCGGAACCTCGCGATCCCCGTGGACGCGGTGATCACCCGCGCGGTGGAGCGGATCTCGGCCACGATCCTCCGCACCTCGAACTGCCTCGGACCGGGCGGCCTTCTCCTCTTTCCCAAGGGTCCGTCGGTGGAGCCGGAAATCGAGGAGGCCCTGGCCCGGCACGGGCGCGCGATCGAGCTGCTGCTCGATCGGCCGTACTCCCTGCCCGGCACCCCCTACCAGCGTCGGCTCGTGGTCATCCGCCGCCGCGACGATCGTCCGCCGGGATCCGAGAGGGCCTAGAATCCCGGCCGAGACGGCGTCGGGGGCGCGGAAGCCGGCGAATCCGCCGGATCCGAAAATTATGAACCGGCGTAACCTGTTGTCTGCCAGCCACTTCGGACGCCCCGTCGCCGATCCAGGTTCATAGTTCCTATGATCCCCGTCTCCCCGCCGAACGGCCCGCCGGACCGCCTCCCGCCGCAAGCGCTTCCCCCCCAGACACTTGCGATCCGGTCCGGGAGCACGTGACCGGTGGTGCGAGTCTTGCGTATCCTCCTCTCCTGACTCTTCCTTCCTTCGCCGTGCCCTTCCAGGATCAATGCCGTGTCTGCCTCCCGTCCGCCGTCGCGCTTCCCGAAGATCCTCCCGTTCCTCGGAGCCCTGCTGCTCGCACAGACCGGCTACCTCGCCGGGTCCGTGGCTCCGAATCCGTTCTACGTGGCCAACGTGTTCGCCCACCACTACGGCGGGCTCGTGCTCGCGATCGTCCTCCTCGTGCTGGGGCTGCGGAACTTCGGCCGCCTGCGCGAAGCCGGCGGCGCGGTGGCCGCGCTCGGAACGCTCGCCCTCGTGGGTCTCGCCGCCACCGCGGCCACCGCGATCGGGCTCGAGGTTCTTCACAACACGCGCCAGACCCGCTGGCTGCTGAACCTGCACATCGGCATCGCGGTCGGCACCGCCGCCTTCAC
>JAGQIB010000657.1 GCA_020431545.1 Gemmatimonadota bacterium | reverse complement strand
TTTGTCGGCTCCCGCCGTGGATCGAGTCGATGCAGATGCGGGACTCGGTCCGGTTCCAGCGCGGGTGGAGGTCGGAGCGCATCCCGCTGACTTCCCCGATCTCGCCGAGGTCGTCCACCCAGTGCTCGGCGTCGGGGAGCGCGTAGAACCTCCCCACGTCCGTCCGCTCGTTGCGGTCGAGGTCGAAGAGGATGAGCGTCCGGTAGTGCTGCTCGTCGGGGTAGGTGTCGGTGAGGATGCGCGAGCTGCCCGGAAAGCGGGTCGGGTGGCCGTCCTCGGTGAGCGTGCCGATTCCGATCGCATCGACGCGCTTCGAACGGTCCGTCAGGACGAGATAGCGATCGCCGATCACGTGCTGACGGACGAACCCGCGCGTCTGCCGGCGCAGGACGTCGAGCAGCGGCTTCAGGATGGGCAGTGCGAAGAGGTTGCGCTGGCGCGCCATCGCCACGAGGGGCCGGTGGCGCCCCCAGATCATGATGCGGTCCTCCTCGAACCAGTCGAAGTGCGACAGCGTTCCCTCGGCCAGGCAGTAGAGATCGCTGCCGTCGGGATCGGCCGTGAAGAGGCGCGTGTAGAAGCCGCCGTCCGCGAGCCAGAACCGATGCAGGAAACAGATCCGCGTGCCCTGTGGATTGAACGTGACGTGGCTCAGGTAGTGGTGGCTCTGCTGGCTCGCCTTCGACGCGCCATGTGCTGCGACCTGCGCGACGGAGATCAGCAGCTGGCCGCGGCCGTTCGCGAGATCGATGCGTCGGATTCCCGCGTCGTCGGGCGCCGCGACCCCCGCGCGCGGGTCGTCGACTCCGGGGTAGCCGTAGCCGCCCAACCGCTGCAGGCGCGCATAGTCGATCGACAGGGCGCTTCGACCGTCGGGCGCGAGCGCGTAGATGGGCTCCTCGAGGCGCCGGCGCTCGCCCGTGTCGAGCGAGTGGAGCTCCGCAGCGAAACGCTCTCCTTCCCGCACGTTGTAGACGAGCGTTCGATCGGTGTTCGGCACCCACTGCAGGCGGTTCGCCTGCTGGAAGTTCCAGGCGAACGTCTCGGCGATCGGATGCCAGCGGTTCCCGTCGGAGGTGTCGACGACGCCGACGGTCGCGGGCTCGCGGCCCGTCGGCATGCGATCGATGAAGTCGGTCTCGAGGGCGAGGACGTAGCGCTCGCTCGCATCCCACGGACAGGCGTCGTAGAACCCGAAGAAGTGGTGACGCGGACCCCGCGTCAGCGCTTCGATCGGATGCGAGCAGTGCACCCGTTCGGAAGACGTCACGCCCCGCGCTCCTCGACGATACGCCGCACTGCTCCGACGATTCCGTCCGCACACTCCGGGACGCCCCACGACGCAATGATCTCCCGCGACCGCGCGCCGTAGCGTGAACGGAGATCGGCGTCCGCCACGAGCGCTTCGAGGGCGCGCTCGAGGGCGTCGACCGAGTCGACGACGAAGCCGTTCTCGCCGTCACGGGCGAGGTCGACTCCGCAGCCGACCCGATCCGAGACGATGACGGGCAGCCCGAAGCTCATGCCCTCGTTCACGACGAGCCCCCACGTCTCCGTCGCCCGCGACGGCAGGCAGAGGATGTCGGCCGCGGCATACGCGCGCGGCATCTCCGTCTGGTTCAGGAAGCCCGCGACGACGACGTCGGGCACCGCGCCCTGCCGAATCGCCTCTTCGAGTTCGCCGCGCTGCGCGCCTTCGCCCGCGTAGAGCAGGTGACACCGGTGGCGAGTGCGAACGCGTCGGAACGCCTCGAGCGTCATCAGAGGATTCTTCCACTCGACGAGCTTGCCCGGGAACAGGATGACGGGCGCATCGTCGTGGATGCCGAAGCTCGCGCGCACCTCGGCACGTTGCGGCGCGAGCTCTGCGGCGTGGCGGGCGAAGAATCGATTGTCGACGACATGGGGCGTGTGGAGGAGACGGTCGTCGTCGACACCGTAGGCCTCGTAGTACGCGCGGTTGTGGGCACCGATGTACAGGCAGAAGCGCGGGAGGCGGAACACGAACGGAAGAAGCAGGCGCTTCGCCGCGCGCACCCATCCGGGGCGCTCGTCCAGTAGGTGGGAGATCCCGCGCAGGAGGAGCGGCGTTCCGGAGAGCTTCGCCCCGAGGAACGCGAACCATGACGTCAGATGGCTGTAGCCGTAGACGAGCACGGCGTCGAAACGGCCACGGATGAGAGTCGAAACGATGGACGGGTTGATCTCGCCGAAGAAGGTGGGGCCAGGGCGTGGGCTCCAGTTCGGAAGGAAACGGTGTTCGTAGCCACCTAGCATCGGGACGTCCCACTTGATCACGCGCCCGAACTCGCGGTCGTACGTCTCGCGGATGCCGAAGTCCCAGCAGAAGTACACGGTCAGGTCCACGTCGTCGCGCGCGGCGAGCTCGCGGAAGATCGGAACGTGATACTGGATCGGATGCGACATGAGGATCGCCAGCCGCAGCGGTGCGGCGGCGCGGTCGCGGCGCAGGGGGCCGGCGGGATCCATGGGCTCGGCACTATAGCCGCGCAGGTACGGGCGTCGGGTCGCGCGACGGCGACCGACCGACGTCGCTACCGCCCCGCCACGTCGAGCC
>JAGQIB010000036.1 GCA_020431545.1 Gemmatimonadota bacterium | reverse complement strand
ATCGCGAGATCGACGACCTCGGAGCGTTTATCAAGAAGCTCGGAGAGAACCGCCGGCATTCCCGCGTGATGGAGAACCCGCTCGAGTTGCTGAACCGGAGCCGCAGACAGCGCGGCGTACCCGGAACGAATGCCGCACGCGGCACGGAGGAGAAGTGATGCAGAAGGCGCGCATTCTCATCGTCGAGGACGACGAGATCATCCGGGACTTTCTCCAGGACAGCCTGGAGATGAAGGGCTTCACTCCCCTGTGGGCCGAGAACGGGCTCGAGGCGCTGCAGACGCTGGAGCGCGAGGAAGTCGACCTCGTGCTGTCCGACGTGAGGATGCCGGAGATCGACGGGATCGAGCTGACGAAGCGGATCGCCGCCCGATTCCCCGGCCTGCCGGTCGTGCTGATCACGGGCATCCACGCGGAAGAGCGCGACCGGATCCTGGCGGAGAGCGGTGCGAAAGCGGTCCTCCCGAAGCCGCTGCGCATCAAGCACCTCGTCGAGGTCCTCGAGTCGGCGTGCGCGGGCTGAGGGGCTAGCGGAACCTCGCCTTCAGCTCACCCCACCCCGTGGCCTCGATCGAAACGGTGCCACAGCCCACGCCGAGCGCTCCCACGAGCCCGCACAGACCGCCGGTCGGAGCGCACGGTGAGTCCGCACGGAGCGTGAAGTCCCCGCCCGCGGCGTCGCAGAAGACCGGGTTCGCGTCGAAGTTGCCGTTCACTCCGAGGACGTCTCCGCACGATCCGCTGAAGTTCCCGAGATCGTTGCCCCAGAAATCGCAGCACGTGAACGTGAGCGTGCCCGAGAGACCGCAGAACGTCGCCGGCTGTCCCGTGGTCTCGGCGAGGATGCAATGGTCGAGCGCGATCGTCGAGCCGTACCAGGCCGCGACGGCGCCGCCGTTACGCAGCGACGAGTTGCCGTAGAACGTGCAGCCGGCCACGTGGGTGACGCCGCCGTCCAGCGCGAGGACCGCCCCGCCGTCCTCGGTCGCCTGGTTGCCGACAAAGACGCAGTCGCGGATCTCGACGTCGGCCTCGTGCACCCGCACCCCCGCGCCGTGATACAGGAACGAGAAGTTGTTCTCGAAACGGCAGCGCTCGACGAGATGATACGCCCCGGCGTTCGGAACCTCGATGCCAGCTCCTTCGGCCGCGGTGTTCATGCGAAACACGCAGTCGCGGACCGTGACGAGCATCGGGTCCGGGAGCGTGTTCACGAGGTAGATCGTTCCGTTCCGGACGGCGGAGTTTCCCTCGAAGAGACATCGCTCGATGACGACTTCTCCGTCGCCGCCGCCGATCGCGCCGCCCCAGCTGTCCGAGACGTTGTCGAGGAACTCGCAGTCCTCGATGCGCGGACTCGCTCCCGCCCGGATGTAGATCGCGGCGGCGTATCCCGTGTGGTGATCGCGCAGCACGCAGTCGCGGATCGTGGGGGAGGCTCCGTGACAGAACGCTCCGCCCCCTCGCAACGTGCCGCCGTCGTCGGTGCCGGTGCCGTCGTGGAGCGTGAAGCCCTCGAGCACGGCGTCCCGGGTCTCGCCGTTCCGGAACACGGCACAGCTTCCGCCCGACGCCGGCGGCCGGATTCCGGTGGCCGGCGGTCCGCCCGTCGACTGCACGGTGAGGTCCTTGCCGAGATAATCGAGCGACTCCAGGTACTCGCCGGGCTCGACCCGGATGAGGTCGCCGGCTGCTCCGGC
>JAGQIB010000656.1 GCA_020431545.1 Gemmatimonadota bacterium | reverse complement strand
GACGGCGACTCCGTGTTCGACACCGACGACCGCTTCCTGTTCTGGGCGCTCGCGCCCTACGGCTGGGCGAGCCAGTACGATCCGGCCCAGCCGCGCACCGAGTTCATCGAGAACTTCTACACGGACGAGACCGTGTACTGGATCACGTGGGGCGGCAGCTTCTCGGACTCGCCACACCGGATGTCCACGCGCTCGGTGTCCGATGACACCGCGACGGAGTTCGCCACGACGGCGCCCTGGCGTCTGCACTACGAGCAGAACAACGCGGAGAACTTCCGCTACCGCGACGAGGACGGCTGGATCTGGGAGGACCTGCGCGGACGGGGCACGGACCGGCTGTACCTGCTGGACGCGCCGAACGTCGCCTCGGGGGACGGCATCCTCACGGCGCGACTGATGAGCCACGATCTCGGGGCGCAGCGCACCGTGGAGCTGAAGATCGGTACCACGCCGATCACGTTCTGGCAGTGGTGTCACGGCGCGAACACGGCCCTGTACGACGTCACGGGTTGTTTCGAGAACATGCTCACGAACGGAACGAACTCGATCCGCATCAACGCGAACACCGGGAACGCGAGCGCGAGCGATCAGATCTACACGGCGTGGTTCGATCTCGAGTACGAGCGCACGCTGCGCGCCGAGTCGGGACGTCGCCTGCTGTTCTTCGCCGACGAGGTCATGCCGTCGTTGCCGAACCCGCCGGCCGTGACGTCTTTCTGCACGGTGGCGCAGCCGGCGGAGGTGTGCCCCACGCCGCCCGCGAACCTCGTGTACGGCCAGACCGCGTTCCAGCTCGCGGGCTTCGACGCGGCACCGGCGGACATCCATCTCTTCGACGTCTCGGATCAACACGACGTCGTCGAGCTCACCGACTTCAACGTCCTCGGGAACGCGCCGCACGACGTCCGCTTCTCCGATCCGGGACTGACCGGCACGCGGTGGTACACGGCGGTCACCATGAATGGGGTCCGCTCCCTCGAAGCCGGAGAGGTGGCCCAGTTGCGGGGCCTTCGGTCGACCCAGAACGGCGCCGACTACGCCGTGGTCTACCACCCGGACTTCGAGGCGGGAGCGGAACGGCTCGCCGAGCTTCGCGCGCGCCCCACGAGCTTCGACAATCTCACGACCGTCGCGATCGACATCAACGACATCTACCAGGAGTTCTCCTGGGGCATGCGCGACCCGCTCGCGGT
Source organism: Gemmatimonadota bacterium (assembly GCA_020431545.1). Lineage (GTDB taxonomy): Bacteria > ARS69 > ARS69 > ARS69 > ARS69 > JAGQIB01. Next base: position 3,282 of record JAGQIB010000656.1, on the reverse strand, counting down.
GCGGGACTTCCTGGCCTGGACCGTCGTGGGTTGGGCCGGGGGGGCTCCCTTCTACGTGGCCCTGCTGGGCGACTCCGCGTACGACACGAAGGGTTTCCTGCCGGGCAGTCCGGAGGACCTCGTCTCCACCTACACGCAACGCTACCGGATCTCGTCCACGCAGTACGTCGGCGGGGACAACCTGAACTTCTACTCCACGGACGACTTCTTCGGTTACCTGGAGCCCGAGGACTTCGATCCGCAGCTGCAGCCCGGCCTCGAGGCGGCGATCGGTCGATTCCCCGTGCAGACGACCGCGGAGCTCGATCTGATGCTCGACAAGCTCGACACGTATCTGAGCTATTCATCGCCCGGTCTGTGGCAGAACCGCGTGGTGCTCGTCGCGGATGACGAGCGCACGCTTTCGGATACGGTGCGCGAGCCCTTCCACACGACGCAGGTGGAGGAGCTCGCGGAGACCTGGTTCCCGGACTCGATCGATCCCGTGAAGATCTATCTCGTGAACTACCCGCGGAACACGTTCGGCAAGAAGCCGGAAGCCCAGGCGGCGTTCATCGAGGAGTTCACGCGCGGTGCGCTGCACACGAGCTATACCGGGCACGGAGACGCGAGCACCATGGCGCAGGAAGAGGTTTTCGTGTCGCAGAAGATTCCCGAGATCCTGAACGAGGATCGCTACACGATCTTCTCCACGTTCTCCTGTACGGTGAGCCGCTTCGATCTGCTCTCCGGCGACAGCATGACCGAGCTGCTGCTCAAGTACCCGGAGGGAGGCGCCGTGACGACGTTCGCGTCGGGCGGACTCGTGTTCCCGGTGCTCTCGTCGGAACTGAACCAGCAGTGGCTGTCCGGCATCTACGGGACGCCGTACGTCATCCCGACGGACGCCCGGACCGTTCGTCCGATCGGGCAGGCGGCCGTCGCCGCGAAGGCCGTGGTGAACACCTCCGGCAACGCCACCCGCAACAGCGAGAAGTACGTGACGCTCGGCGATCCGGCGCTCCGGCCGCGGTTCGGCAGCGAGCAGATCCGGTTCGATCCCGCGACCGTGGACAGTCAGGCCACCGATGGCCTGCTGCGCCGGATCGACGGCTACGTCATCGACGAGCAGTCCGGTCTCGTGCTCGACGGCACCAACGGAACGACCGCGTTCAGCGGACAGGCCTGGGTCCACGTGACCGAACTTCCGAATGACCGCGGCTACGACTACACCGACGCGAACGGCACGCCGCAGCACATCGATTTCACCCTGGACGGTCCGACCGCGTTTCGCGGCACGGTGCCGGTGGTGAACGGACGCTTCACGGCGAAGTTTTTCCTGGGTGAGGGCATCACGCCCGGGAACACGGGACGCATCAGCGTGTTTGGGCTCGAAGATGCGGGTTCGGGCGGCGTGTTCCGGGACGCCTCCGGTGCCTATGAGGCTCTCGTGCTGGCCCCCACGATTTCCCCCTCGCAGGTCCCCGACGACCTGGAAGGGCCGCGCGTGACCATCCGCTTCGAGGGGTACGATCGCTTCGTGGACGGCGACCAGGTCTTCACGGACAAGCCCGTGCTCGTGGTCGAGCTCGAGGACCCGAGCGGGATCAACCTGCGCCCGTTCCCCCAGTTTGCCCGCCTCGAGGCGGAGATCGACGGGAGCCAGCGAATCGACCTCGCGAGCGATTTCTCTTACGATGACGCCGAGTTCACCCAAGGACGGGTTCGTCGGATCATGCCGATGGCCCCCGGGAAGCACACGTTGGAGGTCAAGGCGTTCGATAATGTGAACAACCGCGGGACCGACCGGGTCGAGTTCGAGATCGTCCTGGCCGATGCGGAGTTCGACCTCGTCGACGACTACGTGGCCGTATACCCCAACCCGTTCCGCAGCCGGACCGACTTCCTGTACCGGCTCACGCAGGACGCGGACGTGGAGTTCCTGGTGTATACGATCACGGGCCGCCGCGTATGGGAGCTCACGACCCGCGGGGTGGCGGGAGACAACGTCATCCGCTGGAACGGACGCGATTCGAACGGTTCGCCGGTGGCCAACGGGACCTACCTCTTCAAGATGAAGGCCCGCTACACGGACACCGAGGGCGCGATCGAACGCGACGAGTACGTCGGAAAGGTCGTCCGAATGCAGTAGCTGGGTTCACGCGGCGACGCGAAGGGTCGTCGGGCGAACTCCGCCGAACCGTACGGAGAGCAAAGGTTGAAGGTCATGCGCAGAATTCTCCTGGCGCTCGCGCCGGTCGCGCTGCTGGTGCCGGTTTCGGCGTCCGCGGTCTCCGAGTCCGTGACTCCCTGGCTGCTGTTCACGATGGGCGCGCGGGCGTCCGGAATGGGCGGCGCTCACGTCACCGAAGCAGCGGGCGCCGACGGGGTGTACTGGAACCCCGCGAACCTCGCGTTCAATCTCCAGAACCGGTCGCTCACGGGCATGCATTTCGCCCCGGTACCGGATCTCACGAACGACGTCTACTTCGAGTACGCCAGCTACGCCGAGCAGGTCGAGGGCTGGGGCGGGCTCGGTGCGAATCTCATGTTCCTCACGTACGGGAAGAGCGAGGCGACGGACGAGTCCGGCATTCGCCTGCGCGACTTCACGTCGTGGGAGATGGGGATCGGTACCGGCTACGGCACCGCGCTCAGTGATCGCTGGGCGGTCGGCGCCGGCGCGAAGCTCCTGATCTCGCGCCTGTCGCCGGAAATCGGCGATCTCGAGCAGGGCCAGGGCTTCACCTGGGCCATCGATCTCGGCGTGCACGGACGGGACCTGCTGCCGTTCTGGAACTTCCGCTGGGCGCTCGCGATCCTGAACATGGGTCCGGCCCTGAAGTTCGTGGACAACGGCAGCCCGAACCCGCTGCCGCTGAACGTCCGCACCGGCTTCGGTTTCGATCCGGTGATGACCGACGTCCACCGTCTCACGATCGCCCTCGACATGAACAAGGTGCTCGTGCGTCAGCGCAACGACGGTACGAACAGCTTCGACGTGGACCCGGCCTACAAGGCGTTGTTCACGGCCTGGACCGATGAGTCGCTGTCCGAGGAGTTCGAGGACGCGATCTACAATCTGGGCGCCGAGTACGCGTTCTCCGACTTCATCTTCCTGCGCACGGGCTGGGTGCACGACAAGACCGGCGACATCACGGACGTGACGTACGGAGTGGGCCTGCGCTACCAGGGGCTGCGGTTCGACTACGCGAGCTACCCGCAGGCGACGGGTCTGAAGAGCGTGAATCGGTTCTCGGTGACCTACGACTTCTAGAGAGTCGGCTCTCGGGGAGTCTGTTC
>JAGQIB010000655.1 GCA_020431545.1 Gemmatimonadota bacterium | reverse complement strand
TCGTCGGCGAGGTCCTCGATGTCGATCGTGGGGTCGACGAGCACGACCCATTCGTCCTCGTTCGGCTCCAGGCCGTACGGGATCGGATCCAGCTCCTGGATCGGAATCGCGCCCGCCGGCTCGTCGGCCGGGGTGGTGAGCGAATCCGGACCGCGGTCGCAGCCGACGACCCCCACGGCCACGAGGAATGCGGCGAGCAATACACCGACCGAGGGCAACTGACGCATGAGGACGGCCTCCAGGCAATCGGGACGAGAAGGGGCCCGGTGTGTCGACGCTTCTCCGCCGATCCCGCGTATCACCGGGGACGCTGACCATACGGGCGTCCACCGCACCCCGATGATACAGGTTCGCCCCGCCTATTTTGAGTCCGGGCGAACATTCTCTCGCCCCGTATCAAGACGGTCCGCGCCCGCCCTTTTGTCCCGGAGCGACCGGCTCGAGGCCGGCTCGTCGACAACCCGGGACCGGAGGTTTCCATGCGCAGGGTGATGGCCGCAGTTCTCTCGACCGTACTCCTCACGTCGCCCGCGTGGCCCTGCGGCTACGGGCCGGACAGCGAGCTCTCCCCGGACGAGCTGGACGCGCTCCGGGCGACGCCGTGCAACAACGTCTGTCCCGACCCGGGATGCGGAGTGCCGGTGCTGACGTACTACGGCAACTCGCCGTTCTTCACGCACCCCGCGGCCGCGGCCGGGCCCGTGGACGTGGCCGGATGCTTCGCCGTGGTTCGAGTCAGCGGCACGCAGTACCTGAAATACGAGAGCGCCGGCGCGACGTTCGATCGGGAGACGTCTCCGGACGGGCTCGCCACCTGGTCCACCGGATCTCCCGTGTCCGGGCTCTCGACCCAGCCCTGGACCCGCACGGCCACGCCCGGCGTGCAGTGTCCGGATCCGCACGCGCTCGGCACGGACGGCAAGATGGTCATGTACTACAACGTGCAGGTCGATCCCGCTGTCACCGGCGTGTCGGGCTGGGGAATCGGCCGCGCGACGTCCACGGACTTCGGCGTGACCTGGACCGAGGACGCGCGCCCGGTCGTCCTGCCGACCGCGACGCACTTTCCGTACATGCCGAGCTTCCTCGACACCGGCAACCACTTCCTGCTCGCCTACGCCTGGGTCTGCAAGGGCTCGCCGCCGGTCTCGGTGCCGGACATCCACGTTCTGAAGTCCAGTGATCAGATCGTCTGGGGAGCGCTGGCCGTGCCCGCGATCACCACCGGGGCGTGCGGCGAGTGGGACAGCGGTTCATCGAATCGCCCGCGCATGCTCCTCGCGCCGAACGGCGACGTGTACATGTTCTTCGCGGGATACGCGTGGAATCCCACGCACCTGCAGGGGTGCGGCGCGCCGGATCGCGAGTACGCGCGCATCGGCGTGGCCGTGTCCCGCGACGGCGGCTCGACGTGGTGCAAGGCGCCGCAGCCGATCCTCGAGCACAATCCGGGCGGCTGGAACAACAAGCACGTCGTGAAGCCGACGCTCACGCAGGAGCCCGGCAACGTGGTCCGCCTGTACTACGCGGGCAACGGATCGGCGGCGATGGGGCTCGGCATCGCGCAGACCCGCTGGATCTGGATCACGAACTTCGCCGCGAACTTCTGCCCCGAGGCGGAGCCGGGCCTCGAGGAGTCGATCGCGCCGGACGTCACCCCGCGTCTCGAGATGGGCGCCTCGCCGAATCCGACGCTCGACGACACGACGATCTCGCTCCGCTTCGCTCGCGCGATCGAGCCCGGCGAGCTCTCGGTCTCGATCTACGACGTGACCGGACGCGCCGTCCGCACGCTCTACACCGGCACCTCGGAGACGATGCCGGCGGAGATCCGCTGGGACGGTCGGGCCACGGACGGAGCGCGAGTGGCGGCGGGACGCTACTTCGTGCGCGCGCACCGAGGCGCGGAGACGCTCGGCACGCACTGGATCACGACGCTGCGGTAGGCGTCGCCCGGCGACGGGCGGGATCGGAGATGTGCGGAGCTCACTGGATCACGACGATCCGGAGACCATTGGGGGGCTCGAATCCGATCCCGCCTCGCGCACGCGAGGGGAACACGAACAAGAAGTCCGAGGTTGTTCTCGATCCCCCGGGTGGTTCCCCCGGGGGATCGCGCGTTTCGCGCGCAAAAGCGGCGGGTCGGGACGGGGTCGGCGTCAGCCCACGGCGAGGAACGGCGCCCAGCGGAAGGGATGCCGTCCCTTCGCCGCCAGGACGCGACCGGCGACCGCGCGCGCGACGGCGGCGGACTCCCCGGTCGCCCACCGCTCGTAGAACTCGGTGGTGAACTCGAGCGCGGATTCGTCGTCGATCTTCCACAGCGTGAGAATCATCTCTCGCGCGCCGGCCGCGAGACCCGCCGTCATCCATCCCTCGAGATCGGACCCGGGGAGCGCGTTCGTGCGCCCGGACTCGCAGCTCGTGAAGTGGACGAGCGCTCCCTCGATGCGACGGCGATCGAGTTGCTCGAACCCGAGCCAGCCGTCTTCCAGTTGCAGACCGGAGAGGAGCCAGCCCTCGCGGTGGAAAGTCCCGTGGGCGGCGACGTGAAGGACCCCGAGGCGATCCGCTGTCTCGGCCAGCACCCGCCGGCTTCGACCGGAGTGCACGTCGAAGTCGTGGCGGCGAAGGATTCGACGCACCGCGGCGAGCTCGGGCGCCGTGCCCGGGCTCGCTCCCCGGAGCAGCAATGCCCGCTTCGCGCGGCGGGTGGTCGCCGGTCGCAGCAACGCCGGATGGGGGATGCGCGTCACGACGAGATCCGGCGCCGCCGCTTCCAGCGGTAGCGAGTGCAGATCGTCGTACGGCACGACGACGACGTCGGTGCCCTCCAGAGCGAGCGGTTCCCACAGGGCTTCCCGCAGCCGGTGCAGTGATTCGAGGCAATCCGCCTGCGTTCGTTCCAGGAAGTCCGCGCGCCTCGACGCGGGGAGCCGCGCCGCGGCCTCGAACGTGAGCCGCAGCGAGGTGCCGTCGCGGTCGAGCGCCTCCCCCGCGCGCGGCAACGGAATGCAGCGCACGGCGCCCGTGGGAGGGACCACGAA
>JAGQIB010000654.1 GCA_020431545.1 Gemmatimonadota bacterium | reverse complement strand
AGGAGCGAGGTGACGCCGTTGTCGACGTCGTTGCAGCCGTTCTCCTGCGGCATGACGCAGGAGCCGGTGCAGTTCGGCGGACCGCACTGTCCGGTGATCCAGGCCAGCGTGCCGCCGGGGGTCGTCTGATCCCCGGGCTGGGCGAGCGTGGCGACCGGCGCGACCAGGTCCCAGATGCCCTTGGTGGCGGTGTCACCCGCAACGCCCGCCGTCCACAGGCCGGGACCGGACTCGCCACCGTCGTAGTCGAACACCACGTCGAACGAGTGGAACACGGACGGAGCGTTGTCCGGGCTCGTCGTCTCGTTCGCGTTCGTGTCCGCGGCGTACACGTAGTAGTCGATCTCGGCGAAGTTCGACTGCTCCGGGATGTGCGCGGAGAACTCGTTCGGAGTCCCCGTCGCCGCCATCGCGAGCGACTGCCAGCTGCCGTCGTTCACGCGGTAGAACACCGTGGGGGAGCTCGGGTCGAGGGTCACGCCCACGCCCTGGATGTCCGCCACGACGTCGAAACCGAGCGAGCCGTCCGTCGTGTGACCGAGCTTCTGGTGGTTGATGAAGACGCCCACGGTGATCGCGGGCCACGAGAAGTTGTGGTTGTCGGCGCCGACCCGGAAGTACTCGTGATGCGGCGTGCCGTTGTCGAGGTTCGAGTCGTCGTCGTCCGCGAGGAACGTCCACGTGACCTCATCCTGCTGGTTCAGCGGCTGACCGAGCCAGCGCGCGAAGTGCCAGCCGTCCCAGGCCGCCTGATCGGCTTCGCTCTGCGGGAGCGCGGCGAGCATCTCCTGCCAGGAGTCCCAGTAGAAGCCCGCGATGATCTGGCCGCCGAAGTGGCCGCCGTCGTTGTCGGAGGGCCACTGCAGGTCGTTGTCCGCGTTGCGGATGCCGGCCGAGCAGTTCGTGAAGCCGATGCCCACGATCGAGGTGCGATCGATGAAGTTCGCGATGACGTCGGAGTTGCCCTCGTGGAGGTCGCCGGAGGGCAGGTTGATTCCGAAGTGGGCGTAGATCTCCTCGGAGACGCCATGACCGTACTCGTGATAGATCACGTTGCCGAGCTCGCCGGTGTTCGCCCAGCTGCCGGAGGCCGCGCAGAAGTTGATGTTGCGGCCCGTCGGCGAGTACCAGGCGTTGCCCGGACAGATGTTGTCCGTCCGTCCCACCGTGGCGATCATCGGGTGAGGCAGGTTCACGGTGTCGAACGCCGTGTCGATGTCGATCATGAACTGATGGGCGCGCTCGGCGTGGAAGTACACGTCGATCTCGTCCTGCCGCGCGTTCGACGTCGACCAGGTGATCTGGAGCGGGTTGCCCGGGGTGGCGGAGCCGCTGAACGACGCGTCGGCGCCGAGGCCCGAGAACCGGTTGACGTTGAAGTTCTGTCCGTTCAGCGCGGCGGTGACGGTCACGGGGGTGCCGCCCGCATTCGGGATCACGAAGTCGCCGTTCTCGTCCGTGAGATCGTTCGAGCCGCCGCTCACGTTCACGCGGACGTTGCGCATCGGTCGATTCGTGACGCCGTCGCAGTAGGAGAAGTCCTGCGTCATCCCGTCGACGTTCCCGACCACGTCGACCGTGCAGATCGCGTTCTGGCGCGAGAGGATCTCGCCCGTGTTCGCGTGCACGAGGGACTCCCACACACCGAACGGCTCCTCCGACTCGAACTGCGTCTGCCAGGCCGGCGCGAGCGTCCACTCGCCGTCGCCCGGCACGGGAACGAGCCAGAGTGCCGACTCCGTGGGTCGATCGGTGCGGATCACCGCACCGAGATCCGAAGCCGAGCTCGCGAGCGCGTCCTCGCCCGAGATCGACGCGCGCGCGATTCCGCTCTCCGGCGCGGGGAAGAACGACGAACCGGTCGCGATCACATAGCCGTCGTCACCCAGGGCGACGAACGCCGACGCGTGCCAGACCGGAAGGCCGGCCTCCCGCTGCTGGAGGTGAA
>JAGQIB010000653.1 GCA_020431545.1 Gemmatimonadota bacterium | reverse complement strand
TGCGTCCTCAACGGGGGGAGCCCTTGGACGTCGGCCAGGAGATCTGCCTCAAGGTGCCGAGTCGGATCGAGATGCTCTCCGTGATCAATTCGGTCACCGAGGAGGTCGTCGATCAGATCGGGTTCGACGAGGAAGCCCGCAACGCCATCGCGATCTCCGTGGTGGAAGCGGGGACGAACGCGATCGAGCACGGCAACCAGCAGGAGGCCATGCGACCGACGGAGATCTGTTTCCGGCGGGAGGCGGACCGGCTCATCATCCTGGTCCGGGATCAGGGGCAGGGTTTCGACCCGGACGCCGTTCGTGACCCGCTCGCGGCGGAGAACATGTTCGCGGCCCGGGGCCGGGGAGTCCACATCCTCCGGTCCTTCATGGACGAAGTGCAGTACGAGTTCGGGGCCGACGGAACGAGGTGCCGGCTGGTCAAGTTCCTCCCGCAGCACGCACAGCCGGCCCCGTAGCCTCCGAGCCGCCGACCGGCTCCCGGAGCGACCATGAACTTCGAGCTCGTTCTCGCGACCGCGTACTTCACGTGCGGCGCGCTCATGGTCTTCCTGGGACTCGTGATCCTCCGCGAGAACCCGCGTCAGCGCGTGAACCTGTCCGTCGCCGGAATGCTCGTGTTCGGCGGGCTGGGTCCGATCCTGGGCGCGTTCCAGTACGTCGCGGCGCTCGGCACCACGTCGGCCGCCCCGTTCCAGGACGTGTTCGCCCGCTTCGCGTTCCTCTGGGAGTTCTTCTTCCCGGCCACGCTGCTGTTCGCGCTCGTGTTCCCGACCCAGAACTGGATCCTGCGCAAGTTCCGCGGCATCGACTGGCTGCTGTTCGCGCCGCACGTGGCCCACGTGGTTCTCGTGGTCGTGGGCGGCGGCGGCGTGGCCCTGCCGTGGCCGACCTGGGCCGAGAAGCTGCCCGGCCCGTTCGGCGACGCCTCGGGCCTCATGCGCTACACGCTCGAGGTGCTGCTGCGCGCGCACGTCCGGTTCTTCTCCTTCGTGAACCTCGCGATGGCCGTGGCGAGCGTGGCGATCCTCATGCGGAGCGCGCGCACCACGCGCAATCCGAAGCTCCGCGCCCAGGTGCGCACGATCCAGGGCGGCCTCGGCTTTGCGCTCGTGTTCTATTCCGCGGGAGCGCTGCTGCCCGCCGTGTTCGGCCTGCCGATCGGTCGGAACACCGCGCTCCCGCTGATCACCGTGTCGCTGCTGATCGGCGCGACGTTCATCGTGGTCGCCATCGTGCGGCTCGGATTCCTGGACGTGCGCTTCATCGTGCGCCGCGGTCTCGTGTACGGCCTCGCCTCCGGCGTCATCGTGGCCGCGTACCTGTTCGTGGGAAAGCAGATCGACCGGATGTCGGCCGGACTCGTGGGCGAGCAGCTTCCCGTGTTCGAGACGACGTTTCTGGTGCTCAGCCTGTTCCTGCTCCAGCCCGTGCTCGCCGGCATCGAGCGGCTCGTGGATCGCGGTTACGCGCGCGATCGCTCCGATCTCCGCAACGCGCTCGCGCGGCTGTCGGAAGACGTCGCGTCGCGCCTGAGTCCGGACGAGATGGCGCGCACGCTCGCGAACTCGATCGCGCGCGAGATGGTGCTGCACACCGCGGCCGTCGCGGTGCGGGATCGCCGCACGGGCACGATCCGCATCGTGCAGTCGGCCACGGGCCCCGACGCCAGCGACGAGGCGCGGACCTGGCTGCTCGGCAACGTCGTGTTCCATGCGCTGGAAGGGAGACGTGATCCGCTGCCGCCGGCGGAGCTCTCGGAGCTGCCGGAGAGCGCGGACGATCGCGACGAGGTGGCGGAAGCGATGACGGCACTGCGTGTCCGCCACGTGATCCCGCTGCGCGGCGCGCGCACGGATCCGGCGCACGACGACGAGGTGGTCGGCGTGATCTTTCTCGGCGAGAAGGTCACCGAGACCCGGATCCCGTTCGAGGAGATGTCGCTCGTGCTGCTGCTCGCGCGCCAGGTCGGCATCTCGCTCGAGAACGCCGCGATGCACGAGGAGCGCATGGCGAATCGCCTGCTCGAGGAGGAGGTCGCCACCGCGCGGCGCATCCAGGAGCAGCTCCTCCCCGAAACGCCACCCGCGCTCACCGGCTGGCAGCTCCACGCGAGCAACCAGCCGAGCCGGTTCGTGGGCGGCGACTACCACGACTTCCTCGCGATGCCAGATGGCGAGGTCGGCATCGCCATCGGCGACGTCTCCGGCAAGGGCGTCCCCGCCGCACTGCTCATGTCGAACCTGCAGGCGTGCCTGCGCGGGCG
>JAGQIB010000652.1 GCA_020431545.1 Gemmatimonadota bacterium | reverse complement strand
CCGACCGACCGTCGCCGCGCGCGACCACGATCGAGACGGGCGACGCGACGGCGGCAACCGCGCCGGCCGCTCCGCCTCGCTCCTAGGAGCGCCCCGTGGAGCTCTCCGGACACACTCGCTTCCTGTCCCTGTTCGATCTCGCCCAGGTCCTCTCGGTGAACGAGGCGACGGGCATGCTGAAGGTCGAGCGGGACGAGGGTCGCGCCTACCTGTACTTCCAGGACGGCACGATCATCAACGCGATGGACGACGAGCATCGCGAGGGAGAGGACGCGGCGAAGCGGGTCTTCTCGATGAAGGACGCCGAGTACAGCTTCGCGTCCGATCTGCCGAGCGTGGCGAGACGTATCCAGTGCTCGACCCAGAACCTCATGATGGAGATCGCCCGCCAGCTCGACGAGGAGTCCGCGACGGACGAGGAGCTGGCCGGCGGCGACTACCAGCGTGAAGCCCTCCAGGCGACGTCGCTGCTGAGCGAGCTGTTCACGCGCTTCGACAGCGAGTCCAAGGTCCTCGCCCATCGCTCGCCGGAGGGCTTCGGAGTGGCGGAGCTGCTCGACGCGATCAAGGACTCGCCCGACTCCACGCTCTTCCTGCGCGCGGAGGCGTCGCCCGAGGTCCAGGTTGCCGGGCGCGTGATCCCGCTGAGCGACAAGCGCCTGGAGCCGCGCGCGTTCGAGAACCTGCGCGATCACCTGGTCCGGAGCGCGGTGGGCGGCATCGATCGCGCGGACGGGCGGCCCGAGGAGTACGTGCTGCACGTCGGACCGGAGCAGATCTATCGACTCGAAGTGCTGCACGGCGGGCTGACCCAGATCGTCACGCTGCGACGTCTTCCCCCGGCGGAGCAGCTCGCGGCCGCGATGCCCTGGGCGCCGGAGACGCTCGCTTCCGTGCTCGACGAGCCCGGCGCGCTCGTCCTGCTCGTGGCGAACGATACCCGCACGCTCGAGAACGGTTTCGAGGCCGCGTGCGCGCACCTCCTCCTCGCCGGTCCGGGGCCGTTCATGGGCATGGCCCGGCGCTGGACGCCCGGCCTGTCCCGCGGTCGCGCCTCCGCGATGCTTCTGTCCTCGAACCGGGCCGACGATCTGGAACGCGCGAGCGAGCTGATCGATCGTGTGAGTCCCGCCGTGTTCGCGGTGGAGGACTGCGATCGGCCGGAGTCATTCCAGCTCGCGCTCCGGGCGATGCGCCGCGGAGCGCGCGCGATCGTGGGCGTGTGCGCGCGATCCTCCGCGTTCGCCCCCCACCGCATCCTGGACGAGCTCGCGCCGACGGAACGGCCGCGGTTCGTGCGCTACCTCGGAACGTGCCTGAGCGGCATCCTCACCGTGCGTCCCGGCGGCACCGGGCGCGCGTGGGCCGTCGAGGAGGCCACCCGCATCGCGCTCATCGGCGGCGACACCGAACCCCTCGTCACCGAGATCGTGAGCATGGAATCGGAACGGGACGCCTAGGACTCCGCCGTCATCACGAACAGCGGCTTCCCGAGCAGATCCTGGTAGGAGGGCCGCAGACGATCCGGCCGGTAGAACCGACTCACGTCCACGATCTTCTTCGTCTCCGTGATCACCGAGATCGGCACGCGGTCGTAGCAACCGTTCCGTAGGCTGATGAGCAGGCCCGATCCGCCCGAGAGCACGGTGTCGAGCGCCAGATTCCCGAACACCATCGGCACGATCGAGTCGAGGGCGTCCGGATCGCCGCAGCGCACGAGGTAGCCCAGGCGCTGGCTCACGACGTTCACGCGACGGCCCCCGTTGAACTTGGGGGACAGGGCCTTCAGGTTCGAGGCGATCTTGTCGCCGATGCCGCCGAGCTTCTTGTGACCGAACTGGTCGCTCTCCTCGCCCTCGAACGACATCGCGCCGCCGCGAATGGTGGCCCCCTCGGAGGCGAGCACCACGGCGTAGTGGCTCGGATGAGCCATGCGATCGCGCGAGAGGAGCTCCGCGAGGTGCTCGATCTCGAACGGCGACTCCGGGATCACGCAGCGATCGGCGGCTCCGGCCATGGTGGGCAGGATCGCCGTGAACCCCGCGTAGCGGCCGAACACCTCGATGACGAGAAATCGTTCGTGCGAGCCCGCGGTGGTCCGGAGCGCGTGCGTCAGCTCGATCGTGCGCGTGACGCACGTGCTGAAGCCGATGCAGTAGTCCGTGCCCGGCACGTCGTTGTCCATCG
>JAGQIB010000035.1 GCA_020431545.1 Gemmatimonadota bacterium | reverse complement strand
CGCGCGCGGCGCGGAGCTGCTCGCGCACGGCCTCGTGGCCGCGAATGCGATCGAGCGTCACGCGACGTTCCTTGCGCGCGCCGCGAGATCGAGCAGCAGCTCCTGCACGACCTCGTGCGCGCCGGCGGCGGCGCCGGTCTTGGCGTCGCGGTCCGCGCGCCGCAGTCGCGAGAGCTGATCGCGCAGCTCCCGTGCGTCCTGTTCGCGCGCGGCCTCGAATCGCTTGTACGACGCGAACGGATGGATCGTGGTGACGTCGTCGGGACCGCCGCCGAACGCACCCTTCGGCACCCTCGGTCCCACCCGGGACTGGAACGAGCGCATGTCGCCGAACGGCGGATTGCCGGCCGCGTCCCAGAGCAGGCGCGCCTGCAGGAGGTGCCGGGTCTGGCGGACGAGCAGCGCGAGCACCACCAGCGGGAACGTGCCCGTGGTCACGAGATCCTCGAGGATCGTGAGCGCGCCGCGCGCGTCACCGCGGGAGACCGCCTCCGTGACGTCCCACACCGCGTCCTCGCGCGACTTGCCCACGAGCATCTCGAGGTCCGAGACGTCGATGCGATCGCGCCCGTGGCAGAACAGGATCGCCTTGTCGAGCTCGCCCTTGAGCAGCCCCATGTCCGGACCCACGCGCGCGAGCAGCAGCTCCGACGCGTTCGCGGGCAGCTTCAGTCCGGCGTCCGTGGCCTTGCGACGCATCCAGTCCGCGAGATCCTCGGGCTTCTGCGTGTTCATCTCGAGCACCACGCCGCGCTTCGCGAGTCCCTTGTACCCTTTCACGCGCTTGTCGATCTTGTCGGCCGGAGTGGCGCCGGTGGCCACCAGCACGAGGGCCGAGCCCTCGCCGACGCCGACGTCGATGCCGTGGAGCAGGCGGTCCGCGTCGTCGCCGGTGAGGAGATGCGCGAAGTTCCGCACCAGCGCGATCTGCGCCGAGGAGAACAACGACAGCGCCGTCACGGGCTCGAGCACCGCCTCCACGGACTTGCCGGTCGCGTCCACGCGGGCCACGTCGGCGCCGGTCGCCCGCCCGAGTGCGGCCGCGAGCGCATCGGCGCTCTCGCGCACGAGGTACGACTCGCTCCCGAACACGAGATAGACCGGGCGTCCCTTGCCCTGCTCGATGGCCTTCAGCTCGGCGGCCAGTTCCCGCGCGCCTTCGATCGCCACGTGCTCCCCTCCGATCCGGTCATGGTCTCACCGGAGATCGAGGGCGTCCAGTCCGCGGCCGGACGGCCCGCAAGCGAGGCGTCAGGCGCGGGCGGCGGAGGCGGGCGACGCGAGGATGCGTCGCAACAGGCGCGGCCGACGGGGGAGAGCGCCGAGTGTGCCGCGAACCACCGCGAGCGCGTCGGCGCCGAGGAACAGACGCGGCCAGGTCAGCGCGCACGTGGCCACGCCCGCCCCCGCCACCATCGCCGCGGAGACGAGCACGATCACGGCGGGCCAGGCGAGCGGCGCCAGCAGCACCCGCACGCCGAGCGCGAGTCCGCCCGCGATCAGCCCGAGGGGCAGGGCCCGGAACGTCGCGGCGAGGGAATCGCGGCCACGCAGTCCGGTGAGCGAGACGCCGAGATGCAGCATGAGCCCCCACCCCACCACCGCGCCGCCCACCACTCCGACCGCGGCGCCGCGCAGGCCGAAGAACGCGCCACCGTAGGCGCCGGCCAGGATCGCGATCGCGTAGCCGATCTGGCGCCACGCGCGCCGGTACACGGCACCGGTGGCCCGGACGAGCGAGTCCGTGAGCTTGAGACCGGAGCGGAGGATCGCGGCGGCCGCGAGGATGCGCAGGGGGTCCGCCACCGCCGCCCAGTTCGGGCCGAGCAGCGCGGCCACGAGCTCGTCCGCGAGCGCCACGATCAGCAGCGACGCCGGCCACACCGCGCAGCCCACGAGCGCGAGCCCGCCCCGGTACGCGCGCGCGAGGCGAATCGGATCGTCCTGGACGCGCGCCATCGCCGGGAACAGCACGCGGTCGAGGACCTGTCCGAGCAGATTGCCGGGAAGCGTCGCGAGCTCGTAGGCGTACTTGTACAGACCGAGCGACGCCTGGCCGAGCCAGCGGCCGACCACCCACTTGTCGCCGGCGAGCGCCAGCCAGTTCGCACCGCGCGCGACCGCGAAACCGCTGCCGAAGAACGCGATCTCGCGCGCCGCCTGGAGGTCGCGGATCGGACGCTTCGGGAAGGAGCGCGTCGACAGCGCGAGCACGCAGAGCAACACGGCTTCGGCGAGGTGCCCGGCCACGAGCGCCCACACGCCGAATCCGCGCACCGCGAGCGCGATCGACACCGCGGCGAACCCGAGCGCGTACGCGATCGTCTCGAGGCGCACGATCGCCGCGAACTTCAGATCACGCTGCAGAAGTGCGAGCGGCACCACGGCGAGACTGTGAAAGGGCAGCACGAGCGCGGCCCAGACCAGCACGCGGCCGAGCGTCTCCGAGCGGAACAGTCCGTGCGCGAGGGCCGGCGCCACGAGCGTGGTCACGATCGGAAATGCCACGCCGAACGCCACCGAGATCCAGAACGCGGTGCGGATGTGTCGCTCCGTGAGCTCGCGCCGCTGCACGATCACGGGCCCCACTCCGACCCGCACGAAGATCTGGAAGAAGTCGATGATGATGAGCGCGGATGCCACCAATCCGAATTCGCGCGGCTCCACGAGTCGCGCGAGCACGCCGAGCACCCCGAGCTTGAGGACGATCTTCGCGATCGCGCCGGACGCGGTCCAGAGCGCGGCGCCGGCGGAGCGTCGGGTGAGGCTCTCGGTCATCGGAGCCCTAGAGGCGCGGCCGCGTCACGAGATTCCAGCGCGCGCGGCTCAGCGCGAAGCGGATCTCGCCGCCGACACGCGCGACGCCGTTCGCGAGGCGATCCGCGAGACCGAGCCGCGGACGCGCACTGCGGTAGCCGTGACGTTCCATCTCGGGCCCGGCGATCGATTCCACGAGCGCGACGTCGCGGGGCGAGAGCTCCTCGCGCCAGGACTCCGTCCGCTCGCGACGCGCCGCCCCGCCGACGTTCTGGTGCAGGTGACGTTGCGCCTCCGGAATCCGCTCCGCGTAGCCGGTCTCCGCGTCGCGCCGGCCGGGCGTCGCGCCGAGAAACGACAGGACACGTCCGACCTCCTGCTCGGGATCGGCCACGAGATCCTCGAAGCGCACGACGTACAGCCAGCCCCCGTCGACGTGGCGCTCCAGCGTGCGCATCGTGCGCCGGAACCAGCGCGCGGTGACGACGGCGCTGGACGACATCGGCCGTCGCGTGCGGCTGTCGAGACTCCGCTGCTGCGACGCGAGCACCGCCCGCGGGTCGCGCAGCACGAACACGACCTTCGCATCCGGGAACAGCCGGCGAAACTCCGCCGGGCGCTCGAGCATGCGGCCGTTCTTGTAGACGTGGACGCTCGCGGAGTCGCCGGCAAACGTCTCGGCGAGGGCCGCGCGCAGGAACTTCGGAAAGGTGAGCGGAAGGCCGGCGTCCAGGAGACGCGCCTTCAGCCGCTCCGCATCGACGTTCCAGGCCGAGAACTTCGCATCCGCGAGCAGGTGATCGAGCAGACGATCGAGATCCGCCTCGTCCCGCGCGCGCAAGCCGCCGCCGGCGCGCACGAGGCCGTCGTCGAACTGCGCTTCCAGGCTCACCGCGACGTCCGCGTGTTCCGCCAGCAGTCGCGCGAGAAACGTCGAGCCGGAGCGGTTCAGGTAGACGAGAAACGCGAGCCGCGGCTCCGCGGCGTTCGCCCGCGACGGGCGCGGATCGACGGAGGCGTCGGAGCCCACGGTATCGGGTCCGGCGGCAGGGGAACCGGTGGCATCGGGGCCGGCGGCGGTCGCGCCCGCGACGGCATCGGCGCCCGGCCGGCTCGTGGTGGCGTTGTCCAGGACCCCGGTCTCCAAGTGGCTCTCCCGGCGTTTCGGCAGTGGTTCTCCACCCCTCAACGGCCGGGAAGTTGGGCGATCTTAGCAGGGAATGACGGGGCCTCGCGCCCTCGCGGGCCCGCGGCGCCGGGCTCGCCCCTCGCCGCGCGAAAGCCGGAGCGGCGCCGTCAGCGCCTTCTCACGCGGAGCTTCTGCCCCACCACGATCCGGTCGCCGGAGATCTGGTTCACCTCTCGGAGCGTGGAGAGGTTCATGGCGTACTGGGCCGCGATCTCCGAGAGCGACTCGCCGCGGCCGACGGTGTGGATCCGCCAGCCGAGCCGCGGCACCTCGACCTCCTCGCAGTACCGCTGGATCCCGTCGGCGAGCGCCGCCACGTACCGCTCGCGGTTCTTCGAGCTCTTCACGAAGCGCACGTCGCGATCGTTCGTGAGGAAGCCCACCTCCACCAGGATCGCCGGGATGAACATCGACTTCAGCACCGCAAACCCGGCCTGCTTCACCTTGCGCGTCTGGATGCCGTCCACCCGGCTGATCGAATCCGTGACGTGGACGGCGAGCTGCTGGCTGCGCTCCACCGTGTCGGAGCGGCGCAGGTTCACGAGCATGCGGGCGAGGTCGTCGGTGGTGTCCTGATCGCGGGGCGGCAGGCCGCCGACCAGGTCCGCGGAGTTCTCCGCCTTCTCGAGCTCGCGCGTCTCGCGATCCTCCGAGCCCTTCATCGATACGAAGAACACCTCGGTTCCGTTCGCCTGGCGCGACGGCGCGGCGTTGAAGTGGATACTCACGAACAGCTGAGCGCCGCGCTGCTCCGCGATCGCGCGACGCCGATCGAGCGACACGAAGTAGTCCCCCGTGCGGGTGAGCTCCGCGCGGTAGCCGGGCTTGCGGTTGATCTCTTCCACCAGATGCTGCGCGAACTCGAGCGCCAGGATCTTCTCGCGCAGCCCGTCGGGATTGCGACGCCCGGCGTCTTCGCCGCCGTGGCCGGGATCCACCATCACGAGGAAGTCGCCCACGTCGCCGGGGTCGAGCGGCTGCTCCACGCGCGGTGTCGAGGGCACGATCGTGGGCGTGCTCGCGGCCGGACGCTTCACGTCGATCACGATGCGATCCGGTTTGTGCTCGTACTTCTCGAGCTCGAAAATGTCGTAGCGAGCCTCGTGCACGAGATCGAGCACGACCTGGACCTTGCCGCTGCTGCCGAGACGGTTGAAGCGGATGCGCTGGACCGCGCCGTCGTCGATCGGGATCGGCTCGATCGGCATCTTGAACTGCCCGTCGGCGACGTCGACCGCGATGCGATCCGGATCGGTGAGCGTGCGGTGCGTGAACGCGCCGGGTTCGGAGAGATCGATGACGATGCGGGTATGGTCCGGCGCGGACCAATGCCGGATGGCGAGCAACGAGGTCGCCCGCGCCGGACCGACCACGGCCGGGAGAAGGATTCCGGCCGCGAGTAGGCTCCGGAACGCGGTCATCGACCGCCGCCGGGTAACGGCGGACTTAAGGATGCTCGTCACGTCGTCGTCCTCCCCACACCGGCGGCAGCGTAGGAATCCCGCGGCCCGGGTGTCAAGGTACGGCGACGCAAACCCGCGTCCCGGAGGTCGGTTCCGCGTCGGCGGGGGTGCCAAGGCCCCCAGACCGGCCGGAACCCGTGTCTCGGCCCGCCTCCGGGCGGGCCGGCAGGCTAGGTGGTCGTGGTCTCCGCCGGGACGGGCTCGCCCCGGATCGCCTTGAGGGTGTCCACGACGTCTCCGTACGTGGGGCCCTTGGATCCGGCCTTCGCCCGGGCCTCCCGGATCACGTCCGACAGGCTCAGGATCCCGACGATGGTCTCTTTCTCGTCCACGACCGGCAGGCGACGGATCCGTCCCTGCCGCATCGCGTGCAGCGCGTCGTTCAGGTCGTCCTCGGGGTGGCAGGAGACGACGTTCCGGGTCATCACCTGGCTCACCGGCACCTCGGAGGCGCTCTCATCGCGGCTGGCCAGGGCCATGCAGATGTCCCGATCGGTGATCATCCCGACGACACGGTCACTCTCGTCGATCACGGGAAGCGAGCCGCAGTCGCCGTCCCACAGCTGGTGGGACGCGTGGCCGACGTCGGCCCACGCGGCGCAGACCCGCGGTCCGTCCGTCATCAGTTCCCGGACCTTCATGGGTTCCTCCCTTCCGGCCCGGGGCGCCCGACGGGGGAACGACTGACCCGGACCGCCAATCGGCCCCCGCTCCCGGGACGCCGTCGCTCCATCCGTCGGGCGCTTTCCGGGCAACGGGTAACCTCGCCCGAATGCGCGTTTCGGGGTATGACTGGGGTCAGGGAGGGCCCTGATCCCCATCAGCGAGGGTCCCATGGCCGGCTCGGGGACGAAGCTTTCCACCCTTCCGTGCGCCTCGTGCGGAACGAGGCTCGCGCATGTCCTCGAGCTTCTGGACGCGGACGCGGTCACGCTCCTCGATCGGGCGCACGGCTCCCACACGTACGCGCGCGGGCAGATCCTGTTCTACGAATCCACCGCCGCGCACTCCGTCTTCTGCCTGCGCTCGGGAGTGGCGAAGGTGTCGCGCGCCACGTCGCAGGGACGCGCCTACATCCTGCGCATCGCGCGCCCGGGCGAGATCCTCGGACTCGAGAACCTGCTGGACGGCAAACCGTACGCCGCCACCGCCGAGATGCTCGAAGGCGGCGCCGTGTGCCAGTTCGATCGCGAGCGCTTCGTGTCGGTCCTCGAGCGACATCCCGCGGCGTGGCGCGAGATCGCCACGGCCGTGGCCGAGGAGCTGCGTCGCTGCGAGGAGGAACGTTCCGAGCTCGCGTCGCGCAGCCTGCGCACGCGACTCGCGGCCGCGCTGATCCATCTCGGTCAGGAGTTCGGCGCGCCGGAGGGCGGCGCCGTGCACCTGCACCTCGATCTCTCGCGCGACGATCTCGCGAGCATGATCGGCGCGTCCACCGAGGCGACGATCCGTCAGCTCAGCGAGCTGCGGCGGCGCGGTCTGGTTTCCACGGATCATCGCTCGATCCGCATCGAGGACATCGGAAGGCTGGCGCGCGTGGCGAGGCTGACGCCGCCGGCCTGACGCGTCGAGAGCCGGTGCCCGGCGGCCCCCTCCCCGCCTCGGCGTCGAGCGCGGAGGAGTGACCGAGCCCGGGATTCCCCCTACTTGTCGGCCGATCCCGGCGCACGCAGGTTGGACCGACATCCGCGACCTCCCCGCCGTCGCGGCCCGCTTCCGGAGGTCCGCCCATGACCGCGCGCGACCGGGTCGTTTTCCTTTCGGCTGCCGCTGCGTCCGCCTTCGTGTCGTTCCTCGCCGCCGACGTCGGCGCGGTTTCCGGCGACGCTGCGCTCGGCACACACCCCTACGACTCGTTCACTCCCACCGCCGACTGCGCCGAGTGCCACGACTCGTTCGCCCGCCAGCACGAGCAGGCGATGATGTCACAGTCGTTCACTCACCACTGGGACGAGATCGAGTACTACGAGCTCGCCGCCCCGCACGCGGACAAGGAGCCGAAGGTCGCCGGCGTGAAGGCGGGCTGCAACGGTTGCCACGCGCCGCTCGCGTTCCTGGCCGGCGAGATCCCGCCCCGGCGTCCGGCCGAGAACTCGCGCGCGAACGACGGCGTGTCCTGCGACGTGTGCCACTCGATCACGGGCTTCGAGGGCGACGTGCCGTTCAACTTCGACTACGTGATCGCGCCCGGCGACGTGAAGCAGGGCATCCGCGGGGATCGCGAGAGCCCGGACCACGAGATCGCCGCGAATCCGTTCCTGAAGAGCGCGGAGTTCTGCGGCACCTGCCACAACGAAAAGGACCCGTTCGGCCAGTGGGTGAAGGCGACGCATCTCGAGTGGAAGGAGAGCCCGTACGCGCAGGCCGGCATCGTGTGTCAGGACTGCCACATGCCGCCCGCGGAAAGCGCCACGGTCGAGGACGGCGAACCGCGGCCCGACGCGCGGCAGCACCTGTTCCACGGCGCGCACGATCCGGGCAAGCTCGCGGGCGCGGTGGAGGTGCGCGTGCAGCCGGCCACGCGCGAGGCGAAGAAGGGCGACACGCAGACCGTGACCGCGGTGGTCGTGAACGCGAAGGCCGGGCACTCGATTCCGAGCGGCTCCGCCGAGGAGCGCGTGGTGTGGCTGCACGTGACGGCGACCGACTCGAAGGGACGCACGTGGCACCTGCCCGTGAACCCCAAGGGATTCGAGGGTGAGGACTTCACGATCGCGTCGGCGGAGGCGCGGGCCTACCAGGACCTCGGCGAGATCCAGGGTCTCGCAAACTTCGCGGGTCTCCCGCGCGACGGCGAGGTTCCGGCCGGCGATCGCATCTTCCGGCTGCCGTACCTGGATCCGAAGGGACGCATGACGATCGCGCAGTGGAACACGGCGTCGTTCGGACCGGACTATCGCCTGGCGCCGCTCGCCGCCGTGAACGAGACCTTCACCTGGAAGCTGCCGGCTGATCTGGCGTCGGGGCCGGTGCAGGTGCGGGCGGAGGTCTGGTACTCGCGCCTCGTGTCTTCCGTCGGCGAACATCTCGGCGTGCCGGCCGAG
>JAGQIB010000651.1 GCA_020431545.1 Gemmatimonadota bacterium | reverse complement strand
TCGACCGTGGTGCCCGACGGGGACGAGTTCGAAGTGCAGTTCTTCGGCGTCTCGCCCGACAGCGTCGCCGCGACCTCGTACTCGTTCGCGAACCGCACCACCGGCGCGCTGCTGTTCGAAGGCGGGACCGACCTTTCGGGCGAGGGCTCGGGGCCGACCGGTTCCGGACTGCTCCCGGTCGTGACCACGCAGGAGACCGTCGAGATCGACACGACGGCCACGCGCTTCGTGGCCGCGAGCGGCTCCGACGCGGCGGTGATCGCCGCGTATCGTCCCGTGATCTCCGTCAATCGCCGCCGCCCGTTCTACCCGGACGACGTGATCGTCCGGTTCTCGGACACGGTCGTGGACACGTCGCTCGCGGCGAACCCGTTCCAGGCCCTGCCGGCGAAGTTCCAGATCTTCGCGGTCACGGACTCGGGCGAGGTGCCGATGAACTTCCTGTTCCGCGACCTGGATGCCGACGGCACGCTCAGCCGCACCGACGAGATCGTGGACATGGTCACGTACATTCCGCAGCTGCCCGGCGTGCCGCTGAGCACCTGGCGCTTCTCGCTCGATCCGGACCAGGCCGCGCCCGCGTCGCCGCCGGCCGGAGGCGACGTCTTCGAGCTCGTGTTGACCCGGCCGTACTCCGAGGGCGATTCCTTCGTCTTCGAGGCGATCGGGGAATCCCGGGATCAGGCGCTCGCGCGAGCGGACTTCTCGCCGTACGTCGTGCCGAATCCGTACATCGCGTCGGCGAGCTTCGAGCCGGAGCGCTTCGCGGTGTCGGGGCGCGGCGAGCGACGTCTCGAGTTCCGGGGGCTCCCCGCGAACGCCACGATCCGCATCTACGGCGTGCGCGGCGACCTCGTGCAGACGCTCCGCCACGACGGATCCGACGAGGGATTCGTCGCCTGGGATCTGCGCACGAAGGACAACCTCGATCTCGCACCCGGGCTCTATCTCTTCTACGTCGACGGTGGTCCCGCGGGGACCGCGACCGGAAAGTTCGCGGTGGTGAAATGAACCGGGGCCCTGCGATTTCGCTGCTGCTGCTCACGGCACTCGCCTCGGCGATCGCGCCGGTGGCGGCCCGAGCCCAGTCCAAGACCGGCACCACGATCGGCCAGTTCCTCGGAATCGAGCCCAGCGCGCGGACGGCGGCCATGGGCAACGCCGGCGTCGCGTTCGCGGACGGGGTGGAGTTCGGCTACTTCAATCCCGCGGCGGTGGGACTCCTGGACCGATCCACCGCGCTGTTCACGCACTGCGACTGGTTCATCGGAGTCGATCTCGACTACGCGGCGGCCGCCGTCCCGGTGGGCCGGTACGGCACGGCGTACGCGAGCGTCACGGCGCTCAGCTCGGGCGACATCTCCGTGCGCACCGTGGATCAGCCGCTCGGAACGGGGGAGCGCTACGACGTGGCGGATACGGGATTGACCCTCGGTTTCTCTCGCCGCATCACGGCGCGCTTCTCGGCCGGCGTCTACGCGACCTGGGTGTCGGAGCGCATCTGGCGCACGAAGCTCACGACGCTCACGCTGAGCCTCGGCACGCTCTACGAGTTCCCGGGCACGGGCATCCGGCTCGGCGCGGCCCTCATGAACCTCGGCACGGACGGCCGCTTCACCGGCAAGGACCTCGCCATCCAGTACGACGCGGACCCGGACGTGTACGGCGACAACAGCGCGCTGCCGGCGGAGCAGTACACCGGCTCTTTCCCGGTTCCGATCCTGTTCCGGGTCGGCGCGAGCTGGGAGAAGGACCTCGGTCCCAAGAGCCGGTTCCTGGCGGCCGTGGATGCGCTGCATCCGAACGACAACACGGAGAGTGTGAACCTCGGCGCCGAGTGGCTCTGGCGCGAGACGGCCGCGGTGCGAGGCGGCTACCAGACCTTGTTCCAGAAGGACTCGGAGTTCGGCCCGACGTTCGGGTTCGGACTGCGCGGGGACCTCGGGGAGACGGAGTACCGGGTGGACTACGCCTGGGCCGCTCACGAGTCCCTGCAGGAAACCCATCGTCTGACGTTCTCCCTGGTCTTCTGAGGCTTCGAGGATGCGACGGCGACACTCACCACCGGAGGGGACCCCATGAAGTGCCGATTCGCGATCATCGCGTCGCTGGCGGGCCTGATCGTGGCGCCCGCCGCGCATGCCCTCACCACGGAGGAGCTGCTGGACGTCGTCCAGGAGCGGGCGTTCGACTACTTCTGGGAGCAGGCGAATCCCGCGAACGGCCTGATCAAGGACCGCAGCACGCCCGGTTCCCCGGCCAGCATCGCGGCGGTCGGCTTCGGCCTGACGTCGATCGCGATCGGCGTGGACCACGGCTGGGTCACGCGCGAGGACGCCGCCGCCCGCGTGCTCACGACGCTGGAGACGTTCTGGAACGGGCCGCAGGGTGCCGGCTCGAGCGGGACGATCGGCTACCAGGGCCTGTTCTACCACTTCCTGGACATGACCACCGCCACGCGGACCTGGAGCTGCGAGCTCTCCACGATCGACACGGCGCTGCTGATGGCCGGCGTGCTCGACGCGAAGCACTACTTCGACGGCGTGGATGCGACCGAGATCCAGATCCGCGCG
>JAGQIB010000650.1 GCA_020431545.1 Gemmatimonadota bacterium | reverse complement strand
GCGGAGTGGTGCGATCACGTCACCGAGGAAGTCGACAAGGGCGGACGCGAGGAAGCGAAGATGCTCGCGCGGCTGGCCAAGGACCACGCGCTCTTCGCGTACGGCTGGGTCGTCAAGGCGCGCAAGCACCGCAACCTGTCCCGGATCCAGGGCGTGATCGGCGAGGACACGCCGGGCACGAAGTTCCACCACGGCATGCCGCTCCGCGCGGCGCCGACCCGGGGCGGACTCACGGACTCGATCGGACTCACCAAGGACTACTCGGGCAAGTGGGTCACGGGCGACTACGATCTCTACGACATCATGTGGGCGGGCAGCGACTGTGAGCGCCTCGACCAGAACGAGACCAGCTTCCGCACCGTCCAGGAGCTCCTGAACGGCAAGATGGGGTGGCACGGCATCCAGCACGGGCCGCAGGTGCAGTGGTGCCCGCGCAAGGCGAACCACGACGTCTCGGATGCGGAGGACTTCCCTCCCGCCGTGAAGGGTATCCTGGCCGGCGTGAAGGCCGGCAATCCGGACTTCTCGAAGAAGATCGACGTCGGGGGCCGAGGGATCCCGGTGATGGGCGGCGAGATCATCGCGGTGTACCCGGGCGGCACGAAGTCGCTCGACAACCCCGAGGACGTCGCGAACGCCCTGCTCTGCAAGGGCTGCGGAGAGTAGGCGCACGATGCAGCGAGGCCACGCGCCGAGGAGAACGACATGAGCGGCTTCAAACGCGAGGAGCGCGACACGGTCGTGCGGGAGATCTACGACCTCCGCGCGAAGCTCTTCCCCCCCGGCGACGAACCGCCCGACTTCCACGAGCTTCGTGAGCGCTACTACCAGCGGCTCGCCGAGTACCTCGATCGGATCCCGCGTGTTCCCGTGAGCGTGTGCCCGTTCACGGAGCAGGTCGTGAAGCGCTCGCTCGATCCCTGGGGCTTCGACGGCCAGTTCTGGCACGATGCGCTGTCGCGGCGCCCCGAGGAGCCGCGGGCGTCCGCGAACTTCCAGGTGCTGCTCGGAGCCGTCGCGCTGCGGCGGGATGCGCCGACCGAGTGTCGCGACGTCGTCAAGCCGGGCCCCGATGTCCCCTTCGTGGTCCCGAACCTGCTCGCGCTGCCCGGCATGGTGGCCGTCGTGTCGCGCGTGCGTCTCGAGACCGGAGACGACGCTTACCCGGTCGCGTACTTCGCGGAGGATCCCTCGCTGATCAAGCCGGCGGACCTGCACCAGCCGTGGCTGCGTCCCGACTACTGGTTCGAGAACGACGAGGGCGATCAGGTGTGGTCCATCGCGAACGACGTGTGGGACTTCGATCTCGCCCCCTGGCTCGATTCCGGGCAGGTCCGCTGGACCGATCTCGAGCAGGCGAACCCCGTGGTGCACCGACTCGGCGACGGTGTGGACTGTCCGTTCCTCGATCTGCCGGGCGAGCGCCGGCCTCAGCTGTACGCCGACGGAGAGCGCTCCTGGTTGCCGGTGCCGAACGGCGCGGTCGTCTCCCCGTTCGAGGAGCGCGATCCGGAGGAAGAGGATCCGAAGGCGCTGGAAGAGTTCCTCGCGGCCGACGCGAAGGCGGCGGAGAAGCTCCCGAGTCTCGAGGAGCTGGCCGCGCGCGCGGAGAAGAATCCGCATCTCACGGCCGAGGAGAAAGAGATCATCCGGAAGACGCTCGCGGACGTGGCGCGGGACGACTCCTGATCGGCCGAGGACGCTCGGTGATCCCTCCGAAGAAACCGAAGCTCCTGGCCGGCGGCAACCCGCAGATCCCGAAGGCCGACGGCGACGCTCCCGTGCGGGCGTACCTCGCCGCGATGCCGGGCTGGAAGCGGCAGGTCGGGCGTCGGCTCGATGCGCTCATCGAAGAGTGCGTGCCGGGAGTGCAGCGGGCGGTGCG
>JAGQIB010000649.1 GCA_020431545.1 Gemmatimonadota bacterium | reverse complement strand
GACGGACCCTCGTTGAAGCGGCGGAGGTATCCGTCGTGGAAGACCCAGTGATCGCCTTCCCACGTCGCGCTCGCCGCATCGAGCCGGTAGGTCAGTGTCCCCTCGGCGAACTGCTGCACCACGACCTCGGTCATCTCGCCGCGATCCCCGTCGAACTTGCGGGCGAGGAAGAAGCGACCGTCCTCGCCGAGGTAGTTCAGGTCGCGACGTTGCGTCTCCGAGCGCCGCGGCCGCCCGCGGATCTCGTGGTCGTAGATCTCGCGCGAACGGTCGTTCCCGCGCGGCACCAGCTCGGTGGAGAACACGAGACCGACCAGGCTCGCGAGGAGCCCCACCAGCAGCACCGGGCGCAGGATGCGGTACAGACTGACCCCGTTCGCCGTCATCGCGATCAGCTCGTTGCGACGGGCGAGTCCGCCGAGGGAGAACAGGACCGCGATGAGGGTGGAGATCGGCAGGATGATGATGAACAGGAACGGCAGCGTGGCGACGTAGTACTGGGTCACCAGCGAGAACGAGACGTCGTGGTCGATGAACGTGTCGAGGCGCTCGAACAGGTCCACGATCACCGCCACGCTCAGGAACGCCCCGAGGGCGCCGAGCAGCGGGCGCAGGATCGCCCGGGACAGGTAACGGTCGAGGATCGTCACGCGCGTCGCCTCCACGGGAGGCGGGAGTCCCGGTCCAGCACGAGGTACAGCCCCCACAGGCCGAGCGCCACGTTGATCGCCCACATGCCGACGGCGGGGGGGATGATTCCGCGGTCCCCGAGCTTCTCGCCGCCGAGGGACGCCATGTAGTAGACGAGGAAGAACGAGAAGGACAGGCCGCCGCCGACGCCGGCGCCGCCGCGCCGGACCATGGCGCCGATCGGGGCGCCCACCAGGACGAACACGAAGCAGGCGACCGGGAACGCGTACTTCTTGTGGATCTCCACGTCGTAGCGGTTGATGTCGCGCTGCTTGCGGTCGATCGCGCGCTCGCCGTTCCGGAGCTTGCGGAGCAGGGTCCGGGATCCGGACAGGATCTCGGCCGATCCGGGCTTGCGCGGGGTCCCGGTGGCGAGCGCCCGGGCGACCTGCTCGCGGAAGTCGTCGATGCCTTGCCCGGCGAGGGCCACGAGCGAGTCCGCCTGCGCCGCCTTCTCCCCGGCGAGCTCGTGCGTGATCTCCCGCATCCGGGCGGCGGACAGCTCGCGATCGCCGCGACTCAGGTCCTCCTCGCGGCGCTCCAGCTGGGTGCCCAGGTCGTCGAAGATCAGATCGTGGGTCTTGAACGCGAGGCGGAAGTAGTCCTTCGAGTCGCTCTTGTCGACCTCGTGGATCTCGCCGTCGTGGAGGCGGATCACGAGGCGATCGCCTCCGTTCTCCGGGATCAGTTCGCCCCAGGGGGCGTGGATGGTGCGGGTGGGGTCGCGCGGATCGCGGACGTAGACGGTCACGTCGTGGATGACGTTCGGGTCGTCCTCGTCCAGGCGCCGCACCAGGAGGGTGTAGCCGTCGAAATCGTCCATGAAGACCCCTTCGCGGATCGCGATCGTGGGCCGCATCTTCCGGACGTCCGCGGTGAGGGTCTTGAGGCGGTGGTTCGCCTCCGGGAGCACGACGTTGTTGTAGTACACGAGGGCCACGGTCAGGACGAGGCTCGCCCCGATGACCGGAGCCAGCAGGCGCAGGAAGGACACGCCCCCGGCATGGAACGCGTCGAGCTCGGAGTCCTGGGCGAGCCGTCCGAACCCCATCACCACCGCCACCAGGGCGGCCATCGGAAACGTCAGGGCCAGGATCCAGCCGAGGGACAGGGCGAACAGCTCGGCGATCGTGAAGGGGGAGAGATCCCGGGAGGCGAACAGGCCCAGGAAGTCGACGAGGACCCGCATCACGAAGAAGAATGTGATGGTGATCACCGCGAAGAGGAACGGGCCGACGTGATGCCTCAACACGTACCGATCGAGGATCATCTGCGTACCCTCCCCGTCTTCCCCCCGGCTCCGGGGCGGGATGCTAGCGGACGCTCGCGGGAGGGGCAAGGAGGAGCGCATCGGGCCGGGCGGGCCGCCGTCCCCGGGCTCGCGGTCGGGCCGGCCGCGGGACCCTCTTTCTTGACAGTGAACCGACCGGCCTCTTAGGTTGTTTCAGCCCTTGATCTCCGAGCCCTGCCCCGTAAGGCCCCTCCCTCGAGATGGTATGCGCAGGGAAGTCCTCCGCCAACTTCCGAGGGGCCCCTCCTCGGCCCGGGTGTCCTTCTGGGCGGCGGTCCTGGTGTGCCTGCTCGGGCTGGTGGGCGCCGGCCCGGCCCGTGCCGACTACCGCAATCCGAGGCTCGGGGGCCTGGCGGTCTGGCAGCCGGACTACGTCCGCGACGACGAGCGGCTCGGCGGCCTTCGACCCGTGCCGCAGGGCCGCCTGACCGGCACCCGCAAGATCCGCGAGGACTACCACGTCGACCTGGAGACCGGCCGGATCACGATCCGCCGCCTCTTCGGCGACGTGCCGGTCGGGCCGGTCTACGTCGACGAGATCCGGCTCGCCACCCGGGCGGCCGCGGACGCTGCGGCGCGGCGGAAGTGGCGGAAGCTCGTCTCCGACCGATCGCTCCACCCCAAGGGACTCGAGGACCGCGGACTCGTCTCCATCGACATCCCGGTCGAGCTGCCGGATGCGCTCGCGGACATCATCGGCCAGGGCGCCCGCCTGAATCTCTCGGGTTCCGAACGGATCACGTTCAGCGGCACGTCCACCCTGATCAGCGGAATCCCGCAGCAAGAGGGCGGGACGAACTCCGTGTTCCCGGACCTCGACATGCGCCAGCAGCTCCGCGTGAATCTCGACGGGACGATCGGTCGGAAGATCCACGTCCTCGTGAATCACGACAGCGAGGTGAGCACGTCCTTCGACAACAAGATCCAGCTCCGCTACGACGGCGACGAGGACGAGATCGTCCAGAAGATCGAGATGGGGAACACGGATCTCTCACTGCCCGGCGCGGAGTTCCTCTCGTTTCGCAAGTCCCAGCAGGGACTGTTCGGCGCGAAGGCCGTGGGCAAGGTGGGAGCGCTCGACCTGTCGGTGATCGCCTCGAAGCAGGAGGGCGAAACCGCGTCGCAGCGGTTCGTGGGACAGGCGCAGCGGGATTCCGTGATCGTGCGCGACTACGAGTACGTCAAGCGGAAGTACTACTGGGCGGAGCCGCCGCTCGCGCTCGCCTCGGGGGCCACGCCGCTGCCGATCGACGAGTTCGAGCTGTTCCTGGACGACCGCAACGGCGCGAACGACATCGA
>JAGQIB010000648.1 GCA_020431545.1 Gemmatimonadota bacterium | reverse complement strand
GAGCCGCCGCCCGCGGCCGCCGCGACGCCGCGACCCGCTCCCGCGGTTCCGCCGGCCCCGGCGGCTCGTCCGCGTCCGATCACCCCGCTGGCGGCGCCGCCGCCGAAGCGGCCGGAGCTCGGCGCGTTCGCGGATCCGTTCTCGCCCGACTTCGCGGTCAGCGCGGGCCTGCCGGAAGACGACGAGCCGGCGCGCCCGAACGCCCGCGTGGAATCGCTGCTGGAAGCGCTCGAGCTGCTGCTGGACTTCGATCGCTTCTCGTCGCACGTGCTGAAGCTCGCGCTCGATCTCACGAACGGAGCTTCCGGGAGCTTGATGCTCCTGCAGGAGGACCGTCGCGCGCTGCGGATCATCGCGGCGGCCGGTCTCTCCGACATCGTCGTGCAGAAGACCCGGCAGCGAGTCGGCGAGGGCATCGCGGGCCGCGTCGCCGCGGACGGCGAGCCGCTCCTTCTCGTGGGGACGATCGGTGACGAACGCTTCCGCCAGCGGAGCGAGCGCAAGGAGATCCGCTCCTCCGTGTGCGCGCCCGTGATCGCCGAGGGGCAGGTCATCGGCGTGCTGAACATCAACTCCGATCCGACGAATCACCCGTTCGACGAGACGCAGCTCCGCACCGTGGCGGCGCTGGGTCGCCAGCTCGGGAGCCCGCTCGATCGCTCGCGCCAGCTGCGGCGGATGCGCGGACGTTCCTTCGAGCTGTCGGTGCGCGCGGAGATCGAAGCGATCGCGTCGTCGCAGGACGACATGGTCAGTCGCATGCGCCGGATCACGGCGCGACTCGTGCAGATGCTCGACATCGACACCTGCGCGATCTGGCTCCTGGACGAGGCTCGCCACGGGCTGACGCTGCGCGCCGTCTCCGGCGTGACCGTGGCGTCGATGGACGCGGTGACGGTGCCGGTCGGCACCGGTCTCGTGGGCTGGGTCGCGAACAACCTGCGGCCGCTCGTCCTGCGCAACTCCGCGGACGACCCGAACGACGCCACGCGCCTCACGAGCACGGGCGTGCCGATCCGCTGGCACACGGAGCTCGTGGGGGTGCTGGCCGTGGAGTCGACCTCGAAGAACACGACCGACGACGATCGACTCGGTCTGCTCGCCTCGGTGGCATCCGTGATCGGCGAGCAGATCGGCGTCTCGCGCGCGTACGAGGACTCCGAGCGGAAGGTCACGATGCTGTCGGCCCTGTCCGAGCTCGGCGTGGCGTTCGCCGCGGCGCAGGAGAGCTCGAACCTCGCGAAGCTCGTCACGTTCTCCGCGTCGACCGTGCTCGAGTCCGACGTCGCCACGATCCGGTTCCGGCGCGTGGACGCGCCGAACCCCACCGGCACCCACGACTTCGAGCTGCTCGCCTCCCACGGCGGGTCGATCGGGGGCGTGGGCGATCCGCTCGGCGATCTCGAGGAGTACATCACGCGCGAGGTGATCGCGAAGCGGAATCCGTGCCGCGACGCCGACCTGCCGCTGCAGGACATCGAGCCGCTCATGCAGCGGTCGAACGTCGCGTCGTTCCTCGGCGCGCCGATGATGTCCGGGCGGGACCTCGTGGGTGTGGTGGTGGTCTACCGCGTGCAGGACGCGATCGGCCGCAACGTCGGCTATCGCGACGAGGAGATCGAGATCGCGATGCGTCTCGCCGACTACGCCGCGGCCGCCGCGGCGCGGTTCGTCGGCGCGACGGAGCCGGACGACGACTACGACGCGCAGCACTAGGGGCCTCGCTTGGAATCGAACCTCACGCTCGCCGAACGTACGCGGCGTCGACTCGATCGGGTCGACGACGTTCCGACGTTGCCTCCCGTGCTGCTCATGGTGTGGGAGCTCACCGGTCGCTCGGACTCGTCGGCGGCGGATCTCGCGCGCGCGATCGGCTCGGATCCCGGGCTGACGGGGGCCGTGCTCCGCCTGGCGAACTCCGCGTACTTCGGATTCCCGCGCAAGATCGGCACCGTGAAGCAGGCGATCGTCGTGCTGGGCTTCGACACGGTGCGCAGTCTCGCCACGGGCGCCTCCGTGATGCGCGCGCTCGGACCGAGCTCGCCGAGCGGCATGGACGCGGGCGAATTCCTGCGGCACTCGATGGTCACCGCGATGGCCGCGCGCCTGCTCGTGGAGCGGCGCTGGCGGGAGCTCGCCGGATCGGCGTTCTGCGGAGGCGTGCTCCACGACCTCGGCAAGCTCGTGATTGCCGAGTACCTCGCGGAAGCGAACACGGAGATCGGTTCCCGCGTGGCCGACGGAACGTCCCGCGAGGACGCCGAGCGCGAGACGCTGGGGATGACCCACGCGGAGATCGGCGGCTGGTTCGCGGACCGCTGGAGTCTGCCGGAAGAGCTGGCCGCCGCGGTGAGATGGCACCATGATCCGGCCGGAGCCGGCGATCGCGAGCGCTTCGCGGCCGCGGTTCACGTGGGAGACGTGCTGGCCCACCGCGTCGGCGCGGGCGGGAGCGGACGGAACGAGCCGCCTGCCCTCCGTCCGGAGGCCTGCACGATTCTCGGCCTCCCCGAGGACGAGCTCGGGGAGTGGACGGAACGCTTGGCTGCCCTGACGGTCGAGATGCCGTCGGCGGAGGCCGCGCTCGGCCTGGGGGCGAAATGAGCGACTCGACCTCGGCGACGCCGCCACCGGCGTCGGACGATCGGGCCACCCGGATGGGGGAGGAGGCCCGTCGCATCGGACACGATCTGAACAACGT
>JAGQIB010000647.1:1144-2080 GCA_020431545.1 Gemmatimonadota bacterium | reverse complement strand
TGCTCCGCGGGATCGACGAGGGCAACCGCAAGGTCCTCGCCGACGGTCGCGGCGCGGCCACCACGGTCGCCGTGGCGCAGATCCGCGGCCGCCGCGTGCGCTCGATCCACGTGGGCGACTCGGGCGTGGTGATCACCGGCCAGCGCGGGCGCGTGAAGCTGATGACCGTGTTCCACTCCCCGGTGGGCTACGCCATGGAAGCCGGTCTGCTGGACGAGAAGGAGGCGATCCGGCACGAGGAACGTCACCTCGTGTCGAACCTCGTGGGCACGGAGGACATGCGCATCGAGCTCGGCTCGGCGATCGAGCTCGCGGTGCGGGACACCGTGCTCGTCGCCTCGGATGGCCTGTTCGACAACTTCCTGCCCACCGAGATCGTGGAGAAGGTCCGCAAGGGCGGTCTCGCGACCGTGGCGGGCACGCTGGCCCGGGAGGTCCACGGCCGGATGGAGAAAGAGGTCGCCGGGCAGCCTTCCAAGCCCGACGACCTCTCGTTCCTCCTGTTCCGCCCTATCGCAGCCGCAGCGCCTTCCGCGTGAGCTCGCGCGCGTCGGAGCTCAACCGGTAGAAGTACACGCCGGAGGCCGCGGTGCGTCCGCGGTCGTCGCGCCCGTCCCAGGTCACCGCGTGACGACCGGCGTCGAGCGGCGCATTCACGAGCGTGCGCACGAGCCGGCCCGAGACGTCGTACACGCGGAGCGAGACCGGCGCCTTCTCGGGCAGCGCGAACCGGATCGCGGTCGACCCCGAGAACGGGTTCGGCGCGTTCTGGCCGAGCGCGAACACCATCGCGGTCGGCGCATCCGGGTCCACGCCCACGCCCAGATCCTCGGGCTCGCGGTACACGGACGTGCGTCGATCGTTGCCGCCGTACGTCGCCCACTCGTACGCCGCCGGCGTCGACGGGCCCGAGAAGTCGAGCACGTTGATCGTGTT
>JAGQIB010000647.1:0-1109 GCA_020431545.1 Gemmatimonadota bacterium | reverse complement strand
GCCGTCGCGGTGGCGAAGATGTTCCCGTTCGTGGGAATGGGCAGGCCCACGATCGGAGTCCCGTCGTGGTGGAACCCGTAGAAGTTGCCGTTCATGTGGCCGGCGAAGATCTCGAAGTCGCTGTCGCCGTCCACGTCCACCACGATCGCGCTCGACGTGAACCCGTCCATCGGGTCCGTCATCGCGAGCAGACCATTCGGGTTGTTGAGACCCGTGCCGTCGTGATTGATCGCGTACAGACCGCCGTCCAGGCACGTGAGCACGAGCTCGAGCTCCGGATCGCCGTCCAGCTGGCACGGCGCCGGCAGCCCGCGCGACGGATCCGGCATCGTGAACAGCACGCCGTTCATGCCGGGCAGGTACGACGAGCCGTCCGGCTCGTACGCGTACACCTTTCCGTCCATGTTCGCGGCGATGATCTCGAACGTGCCGTCGTCATCCAGGTCCGCGATCACCGGCCCCTGGCGGTACTCCGCCCCCGCGCCCTTCGGGAAGCCGGGCTTGCGGGTCCCATTCTCCGAGATCACGTACAGCGAGTCGTTCCAGCACGTGAACACGAGCTCGCGGTGCCCGTCGAGGTCGAGGTCCGTGGACGCGATCGGGCCCCAGATGCGCGGCGGGAACGTGTTGCTCTGCGCCACCGTGATCAGGAGACCGTTCGGCCCGGAGCCCGCGATCGGCGTGCCGTCGTGGTTGAACCCGTAGACGGTGCCGGCGTCCGTGCCCACGAAGAACTCCCAGTTCAGATCGAAGTCCACGTCGGTGATCACCGGCGTGCCGCGGATCGTCTGGCCGGAGCCCTGCACGTCGAGGAACCAGGGGTTCATGCCGTACACCGGGGTCGCATCGTGGTGCACCGCGTAGAAGCGGCTGTCCATCGCCCCGAACAGCATCTCCAGATCGGAGTCGCCGTCCAGATCCCCGAACGCGGCCGTGCCCCAGATCTGCGCGTTCGCGGTGACCGGCCAGTTCGGGATCGCCGCGCCGTCCGACTGGAATCCGTAGTAGCGGAAGTCCTGCGAGCCCACGTAGAGCTCGGGATTGCCGGTGTTGTCGGCGTCGACGATGGCGGGCGAGCTGAACACGTTGCTGTTCGCGCTCTGCGGCCA
>JAGQIB010000646.1 GCA_020431545.1 Gemmatimonadota bacterium | reverse complement strand
CCCTCGAGCATCAGGCTGAAGCCCGGCGAGCTCGTGAACGTGAGGCAGGGGAGGCCGGCTCCGCCGCAACCGTACATGTGGTTGATCGTGGCGACCTCGCTCACCGCCTGCAGGAACACGCCGTCGAGCTTCGGCAGCAGTGCGGCCATCAGCTCCGCGCCCTCCGTGGACGGCGTGATCGGGTAGCCGAACACGTGCCGGCAGCCGGCGAGAAGCGCGCCGATCGCCGCGGCGTGATTGCCCTTGAGGATCAGCGGCTCGCGCGCGCCGAGCGGGATGCGTTCCGGGGAGCGATCCGCGCGGGAGGCGGTTCGCGCGCCGGGGCGCTCTCCGAACAGGTGGCGCGGATCCTCGAGCTCGTAGCCGTCGGTGGAGAGGCCGTAGGGCTCCGGGCAGGCGGAGAGACACACTCCGCAGCCGTTGCACACATCGAGATCGATGAGGACGGGGACGAGCCCCGAGTCCTGGTTCACGTCGTGGCCGATCGTGATGCAGCCACGGGGGCAGGCGTCGATGCACCGGCCACAGCCTTTGCAGAGGGCCGGGAGCACGACGGGCTTGGGTCGCTCGACGGAACGCACCATGGACCGCTCCTTTCGCGTCGGGGCAGCGACGTGCCCCAGGAGCCGGGGGCGGGAGCCGCGGGTCACGCCGGGAGGCGGGATCCGGGCAGGAAACACCGATCGAGACTATCCAGGATCGGGCCAACCGCCCGTCGGGGATTTCCGAAGGTCGGGGGATGCGGCCCGGGGGGGCGATCGATCGCCCGGGAACGGCAGAGGCGCCGGGGGCGACCCGTCGGCCCCCGGCGCTCACTTTCCTGCGGGTCGAGATCGGACCGGCCTCGCCGTCGGCTACATCCGGAACTGGTACTGCAGCTTCGCGAAGAACTGCCGCGACGTCTGGCGCCAGTCGTCGGACGTCGTCGGCGGATCCAGTTCGCGTCCCTCGTACTGCTGCAGCCGGCTCGTGGAGCCGAGGTAGAACACGGTGAACGGGTTGATGCGGTAAGTGAGCAGCGGCTCGATGTCCAGGCGCTGCGAGAAGTCGTTCCACTGGACGATCACGCGCAGGAACCACTGCTGCGTGAAGTTCACGGCGGTGCGGCTGCGCAGGATGTAGCCGGCGAACAGCGTCTCGTCGCGATCGCGGGCGTTCATCCGCTGGTAGTTCCAGTTCAGCTCCGTGGTGACGTGCCGTCCGACCTTGGTCTCCGCGTACGCCGAGAAGTTGCGCTGGTCGGCGAGTTCGGGCGCGTCGAGATCCCGGTAGATCCCCTGGCCGACGTTCATGTTCGCGCCGAATCCGAGCGCGCCGATCGGGCGCGTGTCGAACCAGGCGCTCCAGATGCGGATCCCCGGGATGATGTCCGCGCCGAATCGTTCGCGACTGCCGAGGAACTGGCCGCCGATCTCCGTCTGGCCCTTCGTGTGGAACCAGACGCCGGGCCGGAACCACTCGTCCTGGAATTGACTGTCGTAGTCCAGGATCCGACCGATCGAGACGCTCGGGCTCCAGCTCGTGAGCCAGGCCTGGTTCGGACGGAACGAGAGGCCGTTCCAGAAGTTGAACTCGCGGTAGTCGTTGCGCGTCACGAAGCCGTTGTCCGCGCGAAACGCGGGCGAGTACGCCCAGTAGTCGAAGTCCGCGTCGTACATGCTGCTGCCGTACTCGAGACTCGTGTACACCGCGTGCCCGTCGAGACGCTCGCCGTCGAGCGCGAGCGTGTGGCCGTCGCCGTCGAGACCCTCGAGGTCGTCGTCGAGTTCGGGGACGACCGGCTCCACCGTGTGGCTGAGAAGCCCCTGGACCTCGAGCGACAGGGCGCCACGTCGCCACCGGCCGTCCAGGCCGCCGACCGTGCCGGCGCCCCCGCCGTCGATTCTCCGGTCCGTGAGCAGCGCGCCGACGTATGCGTCGTCCCGGATCGAGCGCCGCAAGCGCAGGATGTTGCTCGTGCTCTTGCCGAGCAGCGCGAACTCGCTCCG
>JAGQIB010000645.1 GCA_020431545.1 Gemmatimonadota bacterium | reverse complement strand
CTCCTCCGGTGTCACGTACGCGATTCATTCGATCCAGCCGGACGGAACGGGCACGACCGTGCTCGTCCTCCGGCTGACGTCGTGAGGGAGCGCCGACGATGGCCGACGGGAACGGGTGGGAGGTCTCATCCGTCACGCTGCAAGCGGGCGGGACTCCGTGGCAGTCCGCGCCGCTCGACGTCACGGCGTACTCGCCGGCGGGCCTCCTGATCCGCTTCGGGTTCTCCGTCGTGAACGGAGCCGGCCCGCTCACCGTCGGCGACATCCGGCTGCAGCGGCGGTTCGACGCGGGCGAGGCGTGGCGCGACTGGCCGCCCTACGAGGGGAAGGACCTCGAGCCCGGGCACCCGGAGGAGGAGATCGTCTTTCCGCCGGCGTGGTCGCAGCACCTCGTCGACCCGGCGCAGCCGCGCACGGACATCCGGGCCGTGCTCTCGTGGGTCGACGGCGAGCACGTCTCGAGCGTGATCTCGATCGAGGCGTTCGCGACGGACGAGGTCGAGGGCGAACTCGACCGGTTCTTCCGCGGCGAGCTCGGCGAGCAGGTCCAGGTCGGCGGGCACCTCGTGCTCGGCCGCTTCGAGGATCCGCACGCCGAGGCGCTTCGGATCGACGGCCGACTCCCGCGGCTCCTGATCGAGCGCGCGTTCCTCGTGGCCCTCGAGATCGGACACGGGACCGGGGTCCGGGTCCGCGACGTTGTGTACCGGGTCCGGAAGATCGAGCGGAACGACGATCTTGCGGACCTGTACCTCCGGAGGGTCGCGGCATGAGCCGTACGTCTGGGGTCACGATCACGGCCGACTTCTCGGAGTGGCGCCTCTTCAAGCACCTCGCGTCGAAGTCCGTACGGCCGGCGGCGGCGAGCGCGCTCACGAAGGCGGCCCGGAAGGTCTGGACGCTCTCGCGGCGGAAGATCGCCGCGGACCTCGGGATCCCGATCCGTCCGATCGCGCGCCGCGGGAAGGTGATCCGCGCGACGCAACGCGCCCTCACCGCGAGGATCTCCGCGGTGAACAAGCCGATCAACCTCGCGGACCTCGGGGCGACGCACGCGAAGGGGTCGACAGGCGTGACGGCGCGCGGGTACACGGTGCCCGGGTCGTTCCTCGCGCAGAAGGGCGGCAGCGACGGTCCGGTCCGCAGCACGCCGCTCTGGGGCGGCCCGAAGGGCGCGCGGAACCAGGTGCGCGCGTTCAAGCGGCGGGGCAAGGCGCGCCGGCCGCTGACGGCGAAGGTCGGCGTCGACATCCGTGAGTCGATCGACAAGACGTTCCGATCGGTGGAGCGGAACACGGTTCCGAAGATTCTCGGCCCGCTGTTCCGTCACGAGATGGAGTACCGGATTCGCCACAAGCCGAAGCTCGCGAGGCGGAAGCGATGAACGCGCGGCGCGTGATTCGCGGCGAGGTGGTCTCGCGGCTCCAAGCGGCACCGGTGACGCTCGTCGCGCCGGCGAGCGTGTTCGACTCCCGCGTCTGGACGTTCGAGAAGCAGTTGCTTCCGGCGATCAACGTCGCGACGACGGTCGACGTGATCGACGTCGACGAGCAGGTCACGGGGCGGGACACGCACCGGCTCGCGCTGTT
>JAGQIB010000644.1 GCA_020431545.1 Gemmatimonadota bacterium | reverse complement strand
GTCGCGGCCGGGATCTACTTCTATCGCCTGGTCGGTCCGACCGAGGAAGTGACCCGCAAGATGGTCGTCCTGCGCTAGCCCGCGCCCGACGAACGGAAGACCGGAGCGGAGTCCGAGGAACAATCCGAGGAGCGGAAACGAAGTGTCCTCCATGAAGACTGTCTCGCTGGCGGGAGTCCTCCTCGCGGTGGCGGCCGCGTCGACGTACGCGCTCGATCTGGGCGATGGGCTGGTTCACCTGCGGGCGGAGACCTGGAACGGTCTGGCGGGTCCGTCGGGGCAGGCCCCCGCGGGCTGGCCGGCTTCGTCCTTCCGCGCGCCGGCCGCCGCGTCCACGATCCTGCCCTGGGTGGTGGTGACGGAAGGGCCTTCGGATCGGACGATCCGGGAGTCGATCGAGCGCGACGGACGGACGATCGAGGGCGCCCTTCCCTCGAACGCGTGGATCGTGCGCGGGACGGTCGCGGCGATGGACGCGCTCGCGGGTGTGTCGGGCGTCGTGCGGGTGGAGTCGTACCGCGACTACTGGAAGGTGGATCCGGATCTGAGCGCAGAGGCGCCGGAGCAGGTTCTCCAGGTCGAGATCTATCGCGACGCCGACGCGGGCACCGCGGCTGCGGCGATCGAGTCGCTCGGTGCGCACGTGCTCGCGCTGCAGGACCGCTGGGGCGTGCATCGGGTCGTCGCGCGCGCCGCGGGAGGCCTCGTGCCCGCGCTCGCCGCGCTCCCCGAAGTCGCGTGGATCGAGGCGCGCGGCACGCTCGTGCAGCGCAACGACGAAGCGCGCTGGGTCATCCAGTCCAACGTCCCGGACGAAACGCCGCTGTTCGATCACGGACTGTTCGGGGCGGGGCAGATCGGCGGCCACGTCGACGGCTCTCTCGACACGACGAGCTGCTACTTCCGCGATCCGGATCATCCGATCGGCCCCACGCACCGCAAGCTCGTGGCCTGGCGTTACGACTCCGGCACGACCGCGGACACGCACGGCACGCATACGGCCGGCACGCTGGCGGGGGAGAACGTCGATCCGCTCGCGCCCGAGAACCGTGGGCAGGCGCCCAAGGCGCGGATCTCGCACACGGACTGGCGCGTGCTCGATGGCGACGAGTGGAACGGCCAGCCGTCGAACGTGGTGGAGCTGTTCACGCTGGCGCACGACGACGGGGCGCGCGTCCACACGAACAGCTGGGGCGACGACACACGCACGTCCTACACGACCTGGTGCCGCGATATCGACGCCTTCTCCCGGGACCACGAGGACGATCTCGTGGTGTTCGCGTCCACGAACCTGTCCACGCTCCGGTCGCCCGAGAACGCGAAGAACTGCCTCGCGGTCGGGGCCACGCAGCACTCGCCGAACCAGGAGTTCAAGGCGTTCGGGGGCGCGGGTCCCACGATCGACGGACGCCGCAAGCCGGAGGTGTTCGCACCGGGTCAGAGCACGCGCTCGACCGGGGTCGGCGCCTGCGCCACCGCGTTGAGCAGCGGCACGAGCATGGCGAGTCCGGCGATCGCGGGCATGGGCCTCCTGATTCGCGAGTACTTCGTGCGCGGCTTCTATCCGAACGGCCGACCGGTGGCCGCGAACGCCTACGTGCCGACGGGCGCGCTGGTGAAGGCGATCCTCGTGAACTCCACGGTGGACATGACCGGGATCGCGAACTATCCGAGCGACGGGGAGGGCTGGGGCCGCATCCTCGTGGACGACGCTCTCTACTTCCCGGGCGATACCCGTCGCCTCTGGCTGCGCGACGTGCGTCACGCGAACGGCCTGGAGACGGGCAACGTGCGTTCCTGGGAGGTGCACGTCGAGGGGAGCGGCGAGCCGCTGGCCGTCACGCTCGCGTTCATGGACGTGCCCGCGGCCGTCGGCGCGTCGGTCGCCTCGGTCAACGATCTCGACCTCGAGGTCGAGGGGCCGGACGGTCTGTTCCGCGGCAACGTGTTCGACGCGGTCGCCGGACAGTCGATCACCGGTGGGGGCCGCGATCCCAAGAACAACATCGAGCGGGTCGTGCTGCCCTCTCCGTCGCCCGGCACGTGGACGGTGCGCGTGCGCGGCACCTCGGTGCCGGAGGGGCCGCAGGGCTTCGCCGTCGTGGTGAACGGAGATCTCCGCGCGCGGACCTTCGTCTCGGCCGAGGCGCCGGACGACGGCCCCCGCGGCGGCGAGGTCACGGTGGCGGAGTCGCGTCTCGACGCGTTCCGCCCGAATCCGTTCTCGCAGAACGCCGATCTCGTGTTCGCGGTGCCGAACCGCGTGCCCGTCTCGCTCGTGGTGTACGACGTGTCGGGGCGTCGGGTTCGCGCGCTCGTGGATCGCACGGTCGGCGCGGGCGAGTACCGCGTGGCCTGGGACGGCCGCGACGAGAGCGGACGCGCCGTGGCGCCGGGGATGTACTTCGCGCGGCTGACCGGGCCCGGCTTCGAGCACACGGTCCGCGGAGTGCGCCTCCGTTGAGAACCTTCCGGCGGGCCGACTGGCTCGCGCTGGTGTTCGGGGTCGTCGTGGCGGTCGCGGCCGGCGAGGGTCTGCTCCGCCTGTTCTGGCCGCAGCGATCCGACGTCACGCTGGGGATGTTCCGCGCCGACCCGTGGGCCGGCTACTCGCTGCGACCCGAGTACCGCAACGAAGTGCGCCTGCCCGAGTACCGCACGCGCATCCACGTGGACGGCGACGGCTATCGCGTTCCCGACGATTCGCCGGACGCGACGCCGGGCGCGCCGACGTCGCGTCTGCTCGCGATCGGCGACTCCTTCACGTTCGGGGTGGGCGTCGACGCCGAGGACGCGTTCCCCGCCCGCCTGGAGACGGTTCTCGCCGAGTCCGGGAACGAGGGCTGGCACGTCCGCAACGGCGGGGTGGGCGGCTACGGTCCGCTGCGTTCGGCGAAGCTGTTCGAGGGACGTCAGCTCGCCTGGCGCCCCGACGTCGTGGTCCACCTGTTGTACGTGGGG
Organism: Gemmatimonadota bacterium; assembly: GCA_020431545.1. Classification (GTDB taxonomy): domain Bacteria; phylum ARS69; class ARS69; order ARS69; family ARS69; genus JAGQIB01. The sequence goes on along the minus strand of JAGQIB010000644.1, from coordinate 1,703 downwards.
AACGATCTCCTCGATCCCCGCCCCGACGACTGGCTCGAGAGTCCGGTCGTCCGGGCCGGCCGACTCGTGTCGCCGGGTCGCCATCCGCTCGTGCGCGCGCGGATGTTCCTGCGCACGCACTCGCACCTGTACGCGTTCGTGCGGCAGCACCTCTACGGCTGGTACACGTCCACGCCGTTCGCGCGCGCGGGCCGCGACCTCGAACCGATGGGGCTCGCGACGTGGCCGGCGAGCGTCGTCGAGACGAGCTGGCCGGCCGGGGTGGAGGCGATCTCCGAGATCCGGGACCGGTGCCGGGAGGCGGGCATCCGGTACGTCGTCGCGATCGCCCCCACGCGGTGGCAGGTTCTGGACGACGACTGGGATCGCTACCGCCGCGCCTGGCGCCGCCCCGAGGTCGAGTTCGATCGCGACCACGCGACCCGCGACGATGCGCACGACGCCTGGCGCGAGGTGCCGGCCTGGACCGAGCCAGACCATGCGGGCGCGGAGGACACGTTCCTCCGCGTTCTCGGGCACGCGTCTACTCGATGAAGAACACCGAGACGCGACGCACCTCGATCTTGGTCTTGCCGCTGTCCTGGTCGAAGGTCATGCGGAACCGGTAGCCGGTCGCCTTGTCGTCGTTCAGGCTGCGCGAGGTCTTGCTCGCCGCGGCTTCGCGCCACGGGCCGAGGGTCGTCAAGTCGGGCTGACCGTTGACCGCGCTGACCTTGGCACCCTGCAACTCGAAGTGCACCGGCTCGGTGCTCGACGCCATGCCGGCGAAGTCCTTGTCGTAGTACGGCGAGCTCGGGTTGCCGACCTCGCTGTCGTCCGAGTAGAGCTTGCGGACCAGACCCGCACCGGTGTCGACGTAGGCCTCGACCTCGTAGCGCAGGAAGGTCGGCGGGAAGGTCAAGCGACTGGCGTAGAAGCGCGACTGCGACACGCCGGTGAACTCGTGATCGGTCAGCATCCCGATGTTGGTCGACGCCGCAGCGGGAACCGAGCTACCGACATCGACCACCGACGGGCCGCCCGGGGTCTCCAGGCGCACGTAGCCCGGCGAACCGTCACCACCGGTCGCCTTCGCCACGAGACCGGGCTGGCCACCGGGGGTGTTGTCCAGGATGCCACCCTTGCCACCCGAGGTGTCCAACAGCCCACCGAGCAGCGGTCGGCCGAACACCTGCAGCACGATCGAGCCACCCGACCCACCACCACCGGGTGACGGGACGTTGAACAGGTTGTCACGCGACTCGCCCGGACGGTTGTTCACCGAGTCGATCCGGTAGCCGGAGCCACCGATCGCCTGCAGCACGGCGGAACCGCCCATCGTGAAGTCCTGGCCACAGCGGATGATCAGTACACCACCGCCACCCGCGCCAGCGCTGCCGGCCGGCCACCTGGTGTTCGAGCTCAGCACCAGCAGGCCGTGCGAGCCACCGCCACCGCCGCCGGACCCACCGACGCCGAAGTGGTCGATCGCCGACGTCGGCCCGGAGGTCTTCGGTGCGAAGGTCCCGAGCGGTAAGTTTCCACCGCCAGTGTTGTTGCTGTTGCCGGCGTGGGCCGTGATCTGGCACGGCGTCCGGGTGACCCCACCGATCGAGCCGACCTGGTGGAAGCCACCGCCACCACCGCCGCCCGCGGTCGTACCCGAGAACGTGTTGTTGAGCGCGCAGTAGTCGGTCGACACCAGCGTGCCACTGCGCGGCCAG
>JAGQIB010000643.1 GCA_020431545.1 Gemmatimonadota bacterium | reverse complement strand
GTCGACGTCCAGGGGCTCGGCTACAACCGGAACGTCGCCTGGGACACGATCTTTCCCGAAGCGCTGCCGCACGTGACGTCGCTCGGCTTCTACGGCACGGAGTGGCCGTACTCGAGTTCCGTGGACCATGCGGACTACCTCGCGCGCGCGAACCGGTTCTGGGTGGGCGAGAACGGAGATCCCTCGGATACGAGCACCCTCGACGACTGGAAGGGCATCGCGCACTACGTTCCCGCGCGTTCCTCCGTGAACGACGTCCCGTTCGTGACGGACTTCAACACCGGGCAGGGTCACCTCTACGCGGTCGACGGCGAGGTCCTGCACTCAGGCGACTGGAACCAGCGCGGCCTGCAGGACGTGATGCCCACCTGGCGCTGGCTCGCGGAGAGCGCGGGAACGCCGCTCGTACCGGAGCTCGACTGGACCGACGCCTGGGTCGGCGGCAGCTGCCTTCGGATCTCGGGAGACCTGTCGCCCGCGAACGAGACGAACCTGAAGCTCTTCAAGGCCGACCTCACGCTGCCGCCGCAGGCCGAGATCGAGGTCGCGTTCCGGCGCGGGGTGGCCGGCGCGGAGAGCCGCCTCGAGGTGGGACTCGCGTTCGACACGAATCCGTCGAGCTTCACGTTCGTGCCGGTGGGGGCGGGAGCGAGTGCGGGGTGGAACACCGCGACGCTCGATCTGTCCGCCTACGCGGGGCAGACGGTGTCCGTGATCTCGCTGCGATTCACGTCGCCGGTGTCGGAGCCCGGGTACGAGATCCGGGTCGGACGGCTCGCGCTGCGCGATGGCCCGGCCGGGACGCCGGCCGCCGCGTCCGGCGCGCACGTGGAGGCGGCCGCGCAGCTCGACGCCACGCACGCGAGCGCGCGTTTGCGCTGGACCGCATCGCCGGATCCCGTGCGCGTCTACGACGTGTACCGCCGCAATCCGGGCGGCGGTCGCAGCTGGATCGGCGGCACCTGCGGCGCCGCGCTGTTCGTTCCGTCCATCGCGCGTCTGTCCAACGAAGTCGCCACGGTGATCGAGATCGAGGCCGTGGGGCGGGACGGGGGGCGCGCCGCGGCCGACACCACGAGCCTCTACTGGGGACCGGGTGGTGACAACCTGTGGCCGTGTCCCACCGCGAACGGTCCGTACTGCGCCGTCACCGGGCAGCCGCTCACGCTTTCCGCCCAGGGTTCGTTCGATCCGGACGGCACGATCGTGTCCTGGGACTGGACCTTCGGGGATGGCGACACCGGGACCGGTCCCGAGCCCACGCACGCGTGGACGACCTCCGGCACCTACGACGTCGTGCTCACGGTCGTGGATAACGCGGGCCGCGCGGAGAGCGTCGCGGCCGGGGTGACCGTGAGCGATACGGCATCCGATCCGCTGCCCGACCTCGCGTGGTACCCGATGGACGAGGGCTTCGGTGCCGTCGCCGGCGACTCGACCGGCCAGGGCAACGATGCGGCGATCTCCGGCGCGGCCTGGACCGCCGGCCCGGACGGCGGTGCGTTGTTCTTCGACGGAATCGACGACTACGCGATCGTGCCGGACTACCCGAAGTCCTCCAGCACACTCACCGTTTCCGCCTGGGTGCGCGCGGACTCGCGACCGCAGTGGGCATCCATCGCCAAGAACTGGGCGCTGAGTCCCGGCGCGTTCCACCTCGGTCTCTACGAAGACGACGGCGACCTGCAGGCCTTCGTCGCGCAGTCGAACGAGACCACGGTCGGCGTGCGCGAGGGAACGCCGCTCCCGCTCGGGGAGTGGCAGCACGTCGCACTCGTCTGCGACGGCGACCTCGTGCGCCTGTACCGGAACGGCTTCGAAGTGGATCGCGCGCCCTACGACGGCACGCTGCTCACGACCCGCGCCGCACTCGGCATCGGCGTCAAGACGAACGGAGCCGGGACCGCCCCGAACAACACGTTGCCGTCGTTCTGGAACGGAAGTATCGACGATCTGCGGATCTACGGCCGTGCGCTGTGCCAGAACGAAGTGCGCGCGCTCGCCGCCTGGGAGCCCGTGACCGGCGCCGGCAGCCTGCCCGGCGACGTCACGCGCCTCTGGCTCGCGCCCGCCCACCCGAACCCGTTCACGGAAGCCACGCGTCTGGAGTACGCGCTGCCGACCGACGCCGACGTTTCACTCACCGTGTACGATGTCGCCGGTCGCCGCGTACGCGATCTCGTCCGCCGACTCCAGCCCGCCGGCCGCTACGCCGTGCAGTGGGACGGTCGATCGCGGGACGGTCGCCCGCTCGCGCCCGGCGTCTACTTCGTTCGGATCGAAGCCGCCGGGGAGCGGGAGGTACGAAAGGTGTTGCGACTGCGCTGAGCGGTCGCGCGCTCCAAGCGACGCTTCCCCTCGCCCGCAGAAGCGACACGACTCCATCGTCCCTCCCGCTCACTCGCTCGCGAGTTCCATTCGGGGAGCGGCCGGACGCGAGGCGAGCAGGATCACGCCCTCGTCGTCCAGAGTCGTTCCGAGCAGGTACATTCCGTCCGGTCCGAAGACGAGTCCGGACCACGACACGTCCAGATCCGGGATCTCGTAGCTCTCGATCACCTTTCCGTCCACCGGGTCGATCCGGACCACGACCTGCGTGGCGACGGTCTCGATGCCCCAGAGGTCGCTCCCGTCGAACGCGAGGGCGCGAAGATCGCGATTGAACGAGAGCGACCGGTCGATGACGTCGGGCTCGCCGTTCGTGTTCATGACCCAGAACTGTCCGAACTGCGAGTCGAACGGTCGCCCGTGCAGCCAGAGACGATCCGCCATCGGGTCGTACGCCATCGCGCGGAACGTGATGGGGCCGCCCATCTCGTCTTCGCTGCTCACGGTGTCGAAGACCGTCGTGAGGGTGCGTTTGAACGCGTCCCGACTCCCTCCGCAGGCGCAATGCGTCCAGAAGAACCCACCCTGGGTCGTCTGGAGCATGCGGCTGCTCACCGGCCCGAGCGGGTCGCCCACACTCTGCGTCGTGAGGGAGAACGTCTCGAGCTGAACGGAGCTCGCGTAGGCGAGGTCGCCGTTGAACAGGACCATGTCCGTGAAGAACTGCGGCCGCGGTACCCCGTCGTAGCGCGCGAGCACCTCGAGCTCCTTGGGATCCAGCTCGTTCGGCAACGTCGACACGCGCTCCAGCAGCGCGACCCGCCCGTCCGCGTCGGCAATCCGGAGCGCGCGGGCCGTCCGGGACACGATCGGGTACACGTACGTCTGCCGGTTCACGGCGAGATTGAACTGGAAGTCCGTCGTGGGTTCCGCCGCGAAGTCGAAGACGAGCGTGTAGTCGTCGTCGTCGTAGAACACGAACGCGCGGACGCGGTCCTTCGCGTCGGTCAGCCGGTCCCTCAGCCACACGTCGCCCGTGCCGTCGCTTCCGATGCGAATTGCCGTCACGTCCGTGGTCACACCGAACGTCGCCAGGCCGCCGACGAAGTCGTCCATCATGCTGCCGTTCTCGAGGGTCCACGTGCCGACGAGTTCCGGCGGGGCGTAGGTGAGCGTACCGGTCGGGAGGGCCGGGGACACCGGATCCCGGGTGCACGCCGTCTGGGTGAGCAGGAGAGCGAGTGCTGTGAGCAAGACCGAGCGAGGCATGGAGTTCTCCACGAAGAAGAGGGGAACGTCGGCGAGGCGCCGAATCGGATCTCACCCTTCTTTCGCAATCCACGCCGGAAGGCCGACACCGGTCGCCCGGCGGCGGCCCGAGGTGAGCGGCTACCGGAGACGGACGATGCGGGCGGTGTGGGGCGCTCCCGAGGCGTCGAGATGGCGCGCGAGGTACACGCCGGAGGCGACCGGTCGGCCGTCATCGTCGGCACCGTCCCAGCCGACTGAGCGCTCACCCGCGGCGATCGGAAGGATGGCCACGCGACGACCGCGGATGTCGTACACGTCGACCGAGCTGTTTCGATCGGCCGGAAGCGCGAGCTCGAGACGGGTCAAGGTCCGACTGACCGTCGGGATGGCGCGCAGCGCGCCTTCTCCGGACGCCATCGGGTGAACGTCGGCTCCGGTGGCGCTCGCGACGTCGGTCCAGTCCCCCGTGGCGTAGATCTCGAGGAGCGGGTAGGCCGTGTCGACCGTCTCCCCCGTGTAGTGGAAGCTCAGGGAGTATCCGTCTCCGAGATCGAGCGCCTCCACGAAATCGAGCCAGATCGCCTGGCCCGGATGGGGCGTGACCACGAGCCGCTGGGTGGCGCGTCCGTCGGGCGTGCCGTCGATGTCGGAGAGATCCGTCCGCTGCTCGATGACGAAGCCGTC
>JAGQIB010000642.1 GCA_020431545.1 Gemmatimonadota bacterium | reverse complement strand
CGGAGGAGTTCTTCCAGTGCGCGGCGCTGGAAGTGCTCTCCCTCGTGGTCGCGCGCGACGGCGCGATCTGGGCGGGCACGGGGCCCGAGGGCTTCGTCTACCGGATCGACCCGAAGACGCGCGAGGGCCGGATCGTCTACGACGCCGACGAGTCGTACGTGTGGGATCTCGTGCAGGCCGAAGACGGTCGCATCTGGGCCGGACTCGGTGCGCCGGCGAAGATCGTGGCGATCGAGGCGAACGGGACCGCGTCCGTGATCGCGGCGATCGACGACAACCACGTCGTGTCGCTCGCCCCCGAGCCGGGCGGAACGTTCCTGGCGGGCACGGAGGGGAAGGGCCTCGTGCTCCGCGTGGACCGCGCCGGCAAGCTCCGCGTGCTGTACGACTCGCCGGAAGGCGAGGTCGCGGCGGTGCTCGCGGGAGAGAACGGTGAGGTCTGGGCCGCGGCGGCCGCTCCCGCGCCGCTGCGCGATCAGGCGAACCAGGAGAAGCCGCAGCCGGATTCGAACGGCGACGGTTCCGCCCCGGAAGACGAGGACGGCGGCGACATGGACTTCCTGTTCCAGGTCACGTCGCCGGACGCGGGCAAGGGCGTCCTGTATCGCATCGACGCGAACGGTACCGCGGTGCGGTTCTGGTCCTCGCAGCAGTCGTCGATCTTCGACCTCGCGTGGAACGTGGATCGCAGCGCGGTTCTGGTCGCGACCGGTGACGAGGGCCGTCTCTACGCGGTGGACGATCGCGGCGCGGCGTCGCTCGTGGAGGATCTCGAGGAAACACAGATCGTGGCGATCGAGCGGAGCGGCGAAGACGTTCTGCTCGGGACGTCCGGGCCGCCGCGACTCCTGCGCGTCGGGCGAACGGGGAAGGACGGCACGTACACGTCGCAGGTGCTGGACGCCCGCGCGAACGCGAAGTGGGGCCGCGCCGACTGGCTCGGCGAAGGCAAGGTCACGCTCGAGTACCGTACCGGGAACACGGAGGAGCCGGACAACACGTGGGCCGAGTGGCGCGCGGTCGGCCAGGACGGCCGTCTCGACGCCGAGGCCGTTCGCTACTTCCAGTGGCGGGCGAAGCTCGGGGGCGACTCCGCGGTCGTCCGTCGCGTGCGGATCTCCTCGAAGCAGGAGAACATCGCGCCCCGCATCTTCCGGGTGACCGTGTCCCCGAACGGCCTCGGCTTCTTCGACGACGTGCCGGAGCCGCGCCCGCGCCCGCTCTACCAGTCGCTGCCCGGCGGCGTGGACGTGCAGTACTCGTTCGACAACGCGGAGACGGACTACCCGCCCGAGATCCGCGCTCCGTGGACGCGCGGCATGCGCCAGGTGCGGTGGGAGGCGATCGACCGGAACGACGAGTTCCTGCAGTTCGATCTCTCGTTCCGCCGCGACGACGAGACCGAGTGGAAGGAGTTCGCGGAGGAGATCGAGGGAGATTCGTTCGCGTTCAGCAGCCAGGGCGTCCCGGACGGCACGTATCTGATCCGCGTGACGGCGAGCGATCGACGTTTCAATCCCACGAACGAGAAGACCGCGTGGGCCGACAGCGAGCCGTTCGTCGTGGACAACACCCCGCCGGTCGTGGAGGCCTCCGCATCGCGCGAGAAGGGTTCGCTCCTGCGCGTGAAGGGTCAGGCGACGGACGCGCTCTCCGACGTCGTGCGGCTGGAGTACTCCGTGGACGGCGCGGACTGGGTCGACCTCGATGCCGGCGATGGGATCTTCGACTCGCCGCGCGAGACGTTCGGGTTCGAGGTCGAGCCGGAGGGCGAGAAGGAGCACTCGATCCTCGTCCGCGCCACGGACCTCGGCGGCAATCTCGCGACCACGCGCGTGCTCGTCCGCCGGTGAGCGCCCGCCGCCCCGCGGTCCTGCTCGATCGGGACGGCACGCTCAACGAGAACCTCCCGCAGGGCGTGACGCGCGCCGGGGAGTTCGTCCCGATTCCCGGCGCCTTCGAGGCGGTCGGCCGTCTGACGGCGGCCGGCTGGCCCGTCTCGGTGATCACGAACCAGTCCGGAATCTCCAAGGGCATCGTGACCCGGGAGATCGTGGAGGCGGTCCACGCGCGGTGCCGCGAGCTCGCGGCCGCGCACGGCGGCCGCTTCGACGCCTTCTACTACGCGGACGATCTGCCCGGGAGCGGGGCCCCCCGCCGCAAGCCCCGGCCGGGGATGATCTTGGAAGCGGCCGCCGACCACGGTTACGATCTGTTCCGGTCCTACCTGGTGGGGGACTCGTCCCGCGATCTCCTCGCCGCGCGGGCCGCCGGCTGCACGCCGGTGCTGGTGCTCACCGGGCGAGGTCGCGAGGCCCTGGCGGCGGAGGGTCCCGCCCCGGAGCACGTTTTCGAGGACCTCGCCGCCGCCGTCGACTGGATCCTGGCGCGGAGGAGTTGATGCCCCGGTCGCCCCGACTGACCGTCGTCGTTCCCGCGTACAACGAGGAACGTCGCCTCGAGGGATCGCTGACGGAACTGGCGGAGTGGGCGGCCGCCCGCCCGTACGCCGTCGAGGTCCTCGTGGTGGACGACGGCAGCCGCGACGGCACGCGCGCGCTCGCGGAGCGGTTTGCGGCCGGCGCTCCGTCCTTCCGCGTGCTCGCGCTCCCCGAGAACCGGGGCAAGGGCGCCGCGGTGCGGACGGGCTTCGCAGCGAGCACCGGCGAGCTCGTGCTGTTCTCGGACGCGGACCTCTCGACACCGCTCCACGAAATCGAGAAGCTCGAGGCGGCCCTCGAGGCGGGAGCCGGCGTCGCGATCGCGTCGCGGGCGCTCCCGGACTCGAATCTCGAGATCCGTCAGGCGTGGTACCGGGAGCGCATGGGCAAGACGTTCAACGCGATCGTGCGCCGGGTCACCGGACTGCCGATCCGCGACACGCAGTGCGGCTTCAAGCTGTTCCGCGGCGAGGACGCGCGGGCGCTCGCGACCC
>JAGQIB010000641.1 GCA_020431545.1 Gemmatimonadota bacterium | reverse complement strand
TGGAGCGGAAGTGCGACCGGTTCGGATTCGGATAGCCGACCGACTGCACGATCGCGAGACGATCGCGTTCCCACAGCGAGGCGAGCCCGCGGAGATTCGGGTGCAGCCCGTAGCCGGCCCCGAGGGAGAGCGTGGACTTCGCGTCCACTCCGAGCGTCGGCCGCGCCCGGCGGTACTCGTCGTCCTCGACCGGAACGATCGTGTTCAGGCCGTCGTTTCCCCCGTCGAGCTGCAGCACGACGAGGATCGGAAAGTCGCGCGCGGAGCCCGCAGGATCCTCGCTCGCCCACGCGCGCTCCACGAGCCGCCCGAGGAACGCCGGATAGGCGACGGAGAGGCTCGCGCCGAGCAGACCCTGCTTCAGGAGTCGACGTCGTGTGCAGCGATGCATGGCCCCGTTCTCCTCGAAGGTCTCAGACGAGTTGGTAGTGGAACGTTCCCACGAAACGGGAGATCGCTTCGCGGAGGTCGGCGTCCGTCCACGTGTCGGGCGGCGGCAGAGGATCCAGCAGGCGAGCGAGTTCGCGCCGGACCCCCTCCGCGGGCGGCGGCAGGAACAGACGATCGATCAGCGCGTCGGCCGTCTCGCGTCGCGTGCCGCGGATCAGGGTCTCCCGCACGTCGTCGCGGATCACGGGCGAGAGTCCCGGCGTGAGCAGCAGGTCCGCCAGGGCCCGGAACCTCGTGAGCAGCGCGGCGGCGGTGATCCAGCGTCTTCCCCCCGGCCAGCCCGCGACGTTCGGGGGCTCGAACATCGACTGCCCGAGGTTCTCCAGAAGGTCGCGCCGCCAGGGCGCGGGCGGAGTCCCGAGCTCCAGCGAGCGCAGGAATCCCACGAGCCACTCGACGGGCCCCTTCACGCGCGCGAGCCGCGCGGACTCGGAGTAGAACTCGCGGCTCGTGAACAGGTCCCGCAACGTCTCGCCGATGTGACCCTCGTGGCGCTCCAGGTGAACGGCGATCGCCTCCGTGAGGTCGGGATCGCGATCGTCGCGCACGAAGAAGCGTTGCAGCTTGCCGCCGAGGAATTGCCAGCAGCGCGGACGCGACGTCACGATGCGGACGATGTCGTCTCCGTCGAGGGGACCGGTCGTGCCGAGCACGGTCTTCGTGCCGTCGTCATGCTGGTCCGCGTGACGCGCGAACACCATCCGGTCGGACTCGATCCCCCACCCCGTGAGCGCTCGCGCGGCCTCCCGGACGTCCTCCTCGGTGTAGTTGCCCTCGCCGAGCGTGAACAGCTCCAGGAGCTCGCGCCCGAAGTTCTCGTTCGGTTTGCCGCGACGGTTCTCGTCGTTGTCGAGGTACCGGAGCATCGCGGGATCGCGACAAAGCTGACGCAGCAGCTCCGTGAACGGACCGGCGCCGTACCGGCGGAACATCTGGTTCTGACTCCAGATGGCCGGGCCGTTCTGGACCTTGGAAGCCTGGATCGCGAAATGGCCGTGCCAGAACAGCGTGAGCTTTTCGCGGAGCGGCGTGCTCGTCACGTACATGCGGTCGAACCACCAGTCCGCGGTGTGGGCCGTGCGCGCCAGATCCCGGTTGCGCTGGCGGGTGGTGTACTGCGCGATCTCGTCCTCGGTCATCGGTTCGGGGTGCTCGCGGAGACGCTCCGCGCGGTGGCGGATCTCCACTCCCGGCACGACCCATTCCGGAGGCTCGACCGCCTCCGCGGAGAAATCGAGGAGGCTGTCCACGGCGCCCTGTAGGCCGAGGGCGTGCAATCGATCGACGTCCCGGGGTGGGCCCCCGAATCCCGCGCGTGCGAGGAGATGCGCGGCCGCGGCGCGGTCGAATCGATCCGGGGGCAGCGCGGTCAGCGACACGGTCGACTCCCGAAAGACGAGGGCCCGGGGAGCGTTCTCGCCGGCCGACAGGCGGGCGGGTCGCTCCTCGGGACCTCATTGTAACGCACTTCGGAAGGGACGGCCGACGTCCCCGGTCGGTCAGACCAGGACGTCGCTCGGGGACTCCAGCTGTCGCTTGATCTGGTCGGACAGCCACGCGAGCCCCTCGTCGGAGTCGGCCACGAGCGCCAGCTCCTCCCGGCTGCGGTGGAACCAGGTCTCGGCCCGCCGGCGACGGTTCAGGCGTCGATGCAGGTCTCCCACGAGATAGGAGATGACGGCTCGCTGCGACTGATCGCCGCACTCTCCGATCTCGAGCGCCTCTTCGAATCTCCGCACGGACTCCCGCTGGTAGAGACGCTCCTTCTCCCGGTTCTGTCGCGAACGCGCGACCCACGACGCACGCAGGAAGCTGTCCGCCACCTCGAGGGAGCTGCGATCCTCCCACTCGTAGATGAGGGCCAGGAACTCGTAGCGGAAGAAGGCGGCGCTGGGGCGCTTCAGGTCGCGGGTGCGCGGCGTGAGGAACTTGCGGATCTTCCGGATGACGTTCTCCGTGACTCCCTCGCGGAAGTCCTCGGGGTAGCCGGCGAATCCGCACTCACGGCACGCTTGCACCTGATCCTCCAGAGGATCGTATCCCCAGCAGTGCGGCCGGAAATCGGAGTCCGCCCCGTGGCTCCCGCAGGAGCGTACGGAGGGGACCTCGAAGCGGGCCTCGCACACGGGGCACACCTGGATCTCGGGCTTGAAGGTCACGGCGTCCTCGGTGTCGGTCTCGGGGGCGGTAGGCACTGGTTGGATCGGTCGAGCCACCCGGAACCTGAAGTACGCGGAGGCCGTAAAGTGTTGCCGCACCGTCAGTTGCCAAGTATGACGCCGACTCGTCGAACGTCGACGATCTTGACCATCTTCGTCGTTTCCGCGCTCCCGCTGAACGGTCGTGATTGGCAGCGTTGACGTTGTTTGGGCGACGGTTCCACGAGACTTCGCGAGAAAGGTCCCTTCGCCGGTGCTACGTTGAACTCATGTGGTCCGTTCGTCGCCTCGGGATCCTCGCGCTCCTCGGCCTGATCGCCTGCGAAGGCGCACCGCCCGCGGGTCGACCCGTCCTGCTCGTAACGCTCGACACGGTGTCGGCGGACCGGGTCGGAGCCTGGGGAGACGTCGAGGCGCGCACGTCTCAGCTCGATCGCTGGGCGCGCCGCGGGATCGCCGTCCGCGACGCGATCGCCCCGACTCCGATGACGTTGCCGTCGCACGCCACGATCCTCTCCGGACTGGATCCCACCCGCCACGGCGTTCGCGAGAACGGCTTCTACCGCTTTCCCGACGAGCTCCGGACGCTGGCCGAGCGCTTCGACGGGCCGAGCGCCGCGTTCGTCGGCGCCTATCCCCTCGTGGCGCGCTTCGGACTCGCCGAGGGCTTCGACCTCTACGACGATCGATGCGAGACGTCGGCCGGGGCGCGTCCCCCGGAGCGGGCGGCCGGAGAGGTCCTCGCGGCGGCGAGCGACTGGCTGGACAGGGCACCCCGGAACCGGAACCTGCTGGTCTGGATCCACCTGTACGACGCCCACTATCCGTATCGGCCCCCCGCCCCGTTCGACCGCGCGGCCCCCGATCCGTACCGCGGGGAGATCGCCGCGCTCGACTCACGACTCGCCCGGTTTGCCCGCCGCGAGTCCGTGCGCGACGCGACGTGGATCGTGGTCGGAGATCACGGGGAGTCGCTCGGCGCGCACGGCGAGATCACCCACAGCCTGTTCGTCTACGACGTCACCCAGCGGGTGCCCGGTCTCGTCTGCGGTCCGGATATCCCGCCCCGCCTCGAGGAAACACCGCGGCCGCTGCGGGACGTCGCGCCGACGGTGCTCACCGCCCTCGGCCTGCCGGCCGCCGACCTGCCGGGAGTCCCGCTGCAGTCGTCGTCGAGCGAGCGTGCGGCCTGGATCGAATCCGCGCACGCCTTCCTGTTGCGCGGCGCGAGTCCGCTGTTCGGGATCCGGGAGCGGAACTGGAAGTACGTACTGGCGCCGCGGCCGGAGCTCTACGACCTGCGTCACGATCCGGGAGAGACCCGCAACGTCGTGGCCGACCACCCGGAGGAAGCGCGCCGGCTGGAAGACGCGATCCGTGACGTGCTCGCGACCGCGGTGCCTCTCGAGCCGGTGGCGGGGGACCCCGAGGTCGCCGAGCGACTCCGTGCGCTCGGCTACGTCGGCGACCCGCGGAGCCCCGTGTCCCCGCTCCGGGATCCCAAGGACCTCGCGGAGTCTCTCGCCGCGCTGTGGCACGGCGAGCAGGCGTGGAAGGACGGGGACGCCACGCGGGCACTGCCTCACCTCGAGGAGGCGATCCGACTCGATCCGCGGAACAAGGAAGCGCACGCGTACCTGATGTCCGTGTACGCGTCGCGTGGCGAGTGGGATCGGGCGCGCGTCGCCGGGGAACGGGCGCTCGAGCTTCCCCCGCCCACGGTGGATGCCGCGATCCGCGAGGGCCTCGCGGCGATCGAACGCGCGACGGCGAACCGGAGATGAAAGCGAGACGGGCCGGACGCTTCGGCGTCCGGCCCGTCCATCGCGGAGGGTCCCGAGATCGAGGTCGTCAGGCGGTCCAGGCCAGGACGGTCACGGCCAGTCCGGCGAGGATCCCGACGATTCCCAGCGCAGCGAAGAGAAGCGGTGCGCCACGATCGATCGCTTTCATGAGGCTTCCTTCCGTTCGGTGCTCACGTGGTCGCGCTACTCGTCGTCGCCGGCCGAGGACGCGCCTTCCGGAATCGGGTGCGCGATCTTCTCGACCGCGGTCTTGAAGTCGAAGTCCTTGTGGAACGGATTGTTCGGGTCCGGTCCGTGGCAGCCGAGGCAGGTCTCTTCCGTGGGCTCGATCAGACCGACGGAGGCGGCCTCGACGGTCCCGGCGTGGATGTCCGTCATGACCTTCTTCTTGTAGTAGCCGCTGCCCGGTCCGTGGCAGCTCTCGCAGGAGACGCCCTCTTCGAGCGTGATCTTCTGGTTCGCGAGGTCGGCCATCACCGGGAAGGCGGTCACGTGGCACTTCAGGCACTTCGGCTCCGCCTGCGGATTGTCGATGCCCATCTTCTTGGC
>JAGQIB010000640.1 GCA_020431545.1 Gemmatimonadota bacterium | reverse complement strand
CACCGGCGGCCGTCCCGGCCGGACCGCGTTTCGGCGTGCACCTCACGTCGCAGACGACGGAAGCCGGAGCCCGCCAGGACGCGGCCCGCTTCCAGCGAGCCGGCTATCCCACCGTCATCCGCCACGTGGAGATCCCGAAGAAGGGCTGGTGGTGGCGAGTCTACGTGGGACCGTACGGAGATCGCGCCGAGGCCGCGGGCGTTGCCGCCGAGCTGAAGCGCAAGAACATCACGGACTACACCCAGATCCATCGACTGCCGGCGGAAGACGCCGAGTAGTCACGTTCGGGAATCGGGTACGGAGGATCGATGAATCTCAAGAGCCTCGAGCTGTTCGGTTTCAAGTCGTTCATGCGGAAGCTGGATATCCACTTCTCGGACGGCATCACGGTGATCGTGGGACCGAACGGTTGCGGCAAGACCAACGTGACGGATGCGTTGCGCTGGGTGCTCGGCGAGGGCAACGCGCGGACGTTGCGCGGCACGAAGATGGAAGACCTCATCTTCAACGGCACGCGGGACTACAAGCCGCTGAACGTGGCGGAGGTGTCGCTGACCGTCGACAACTCGTCCGGCGTGCTGCCGATCGAGTACTCGGAGGTCACCGTCACGCGTCGCGTGTACCGGAACGGTGAGCCGGAGTTCCTGATCAACAAGGTGCCCGGCCGTCTGCGCGACATCCACGACCTGTTCATGGACACCGGTCTCGGCAGTCGCGCGTACTCGGTGATCGAACGCGACATGGTCGAGATGGTGCTGGCCGATCAGCCCGAGAAGCGTCGCGAGCTGCTCGAAGAAGCGGCCGGGATCATGAAGTACAAGATCCGGGAGCGTCAGGCGCGTCGCAAGCTCGAGGCGACCGACGAGGACATGAATCGCATCGAGGACGTGCTCCGCGAGGTCGAGCGCCAGGTGCGCGCGCTCAAGCGGCAGGTCGGAGCGGCGCGACGTTTCCAGGAGATGCGCGACCGCCAGCGAGAGCTCGAGGTGGCGCTCGCCGCGGTGGAGCTCTCGCGCACCGCCGAGGAGGCGATGCAGCTCGAGACGTCGGTGTCGGAGAGCCTGACGGAGCGGGACGGCGCGGCCAGTCACGTCGCGGCGCTGGAGGCGGACATCGAGAGTCGCCGGCTCGGCATGGCGGAGGCGGATCGCGCGCTTTCCGACATCCAGCGCGAAGTCGATGCCGTCGGCGAGGAGACGCGGAAGCTCGAGAGCGAGAACCTCGTGCGCCGCGAGCGTCGCGAGGCGCTCGTGGAAAAGTTCGAGCGACTCGGCCGCGAGGTCGAGGAGCTGCGCGCCCGGATCGCCTCCGCGGCGGAGCGTCGCACGGAGCTGGACACGGAGCACGCCGCCTGCGAGGAGCAGCTGCGCGAGCTGGAGGTCCGGCTGCGTGAGTCCGAGGACTCGCTCGCGAACGTCGAGTCGGATCTCGACGGACGGCGGCGGCACCTCACGGAGTCGCGCGAGGCGGGGCAGGAGGCGGCGCGTGAGCTCGCCCGGCGCCGCGCCGAGCTCGCGAACCTGGATGCGCACCGCGAGCACCTCGAGGATCGCGACCTCGTTCTGGCGGAGGAGCTGCGCGAGATCGAGCACTCGGTGTCGGGACTCGTCGGAGACGCGCAGGAAACCGGCCAGCGGGTCGACGCGATGCGCGGTCGCCTGCAGGAGATCACCCAGCGGATCTCGGACCGCGAGTCGCTGCGCGACGACGTGGACCGTCGCCGCGACGCGGCCCGTCGCGAGGAATCGCGTCTCGCCGCCGACCTGGAGGCGACGCGCTCGGGGCTCGACATGCTGCGCGGCCTGCAGGAGAGCTGGGAAGGATTCGGCCAGGGGGCGCGCAGTCTGCTCTCGCGCAACAGTTCGCAGGTCCGGTCGCTCGCCGACGGCATCCGCCTGTCCCGGAACGATCTCCTCCGCGCCGTGGACTCGGCGATGGATGCGGCCGTCCAGTTCGTGACGGCACCGACCTCCGAGGTCGCGGTCCAGCTCGTGCGCTCGCTCGAGGAAGGGGAAGGTCAGGTCACCGTGGTGGACGTGGCCGGGTTCGCCCGCGCCGCCGCGGACGCTCCGATCCCGCTGCCTCAGGACGGCGCCGTCATCGGTCGCGCGAGCGACTTCGTCGAGGCGGACGGGGAGCTTTCGCCGGTGCTCGAGCGGCTCCTGATGCGCAGCGTGATCGTCGAGACGCTCGACGACGCGGTGCGTCTCGCCGGCCGGGCCGAGACGCGCGGGCTCCGCTTCGTGAGTCGTCACGGCGAGTGGGCGGAGTACCCCGGCGTCGTCCACGGCGGCAAGAGCGCGTACGGCGGCGAGTCGTCGATCCTCGGCCGTGCCGAGCGGATCCAGGACCTCACCACCCGTGTGGCGCAGCAGGAGATCGCGCTCGGGGAGGTCCGGGCCCTCGAGGAGCGGCTGTCCGGCGAGCGCGAGAGCCTCGCGGTGGAGCTCGACGCGTTGCACCGTGATCGCGACGCGACCCGCGAGCAGCTCTCGGAGCAGGACCGTCTGCTCGAGCGGTCGCGGGCGGCCCACGCCGCCGCCGAGAAGCGTCTCGCGTCCGTGACGGACGAGCGGCGCGCGCTCGCCGCGCGCCGGGAAGAAGTCGTCCGTCAGCGCGACGTGCTGGGCAAGAATCTCGACGAGCTGGAGGAGACGAGGGCGCGCCACGAGGACGAGACGCGACGTCGCGAGACCGAGCTCGTCGCCTCCGGCGAGGATCGCGATCGCCTCCAGACCGAGGTGCACGACCGGAAGCTCGAGCGCCAGCGTCTGCGGGCCGACCTCGAGCGCCTCGACCTGGAGCGCTCCCGTCTGGAGGAGAGCCGGCGGGCCGACGAAGAGGGGATCGCGCGGCGCCTCGAGGACATCCAGAACACGGAAAGCACGAGCGAAACCCTGGCGCGCGAGATCGAGGAGTCTTACTCGGCGTTCGCGGCGCGCGCGGAGCACCTCGAGGAACGGCGGCGCGTACGCGACGACGTCGCGCGCGATCGGGCCGGCGTGATCGACGCGTTGCGGGAGGTCGAGAACGAGCGCAACAAGTGGCAGCGTCTCCGCGACGAGGCG
>JAGQIB010000034.1 GCA_020431545.1 Gemmatimonadota bacterium | reverse complement strand
CGTCGCAGGCGCGACTCGTCCGGGCGGAGCGCGTCGCCGCGTGGCGTGACGCCGCGCGTCGCGTGGCGCACGAGATCAAGAATCCGCTCACGCCGATCAAGCTCGCCGTCTACCGTCTCCGCCAGCGCGTGGGCGACGATCCCGCGACGCTCGGCTCCCTCGACTCGATCGGCGAGGAAATCGAGAATCTCGCGCGACTCGCGGACAGCTTCTCCGAGTTCGCGAAGCTCCCCGCCCCGAGCTTCGACGACGTGGACCTCGCCCGCCTCGCGAACCAGGTCGTGGACCTGCACGGCGGCGCCCGCGAAGGCGTGCAGGTCCGCTACGTCGGACCGGAGGCGCTCTCCGTACGCGGCGATCGAGACCTGTTGCGGCGCGCACTCACGAATCTCGTGAAGAACGCAACCCAGATCCTGGCCGACGGCGGCCGGGTCGAGGTCGGGCTCGCCACCGACGAGCGCGGCGTGCGTCTCACCGTGGACGACGACGGACCGGGCGTGCCGGAGCAGATCCGGGAATCCCTGGGGCGCCCGGGAGTCTCGGCGCGCCCGGGCGGATCGGGACTCGGGCTCGCCATGGTCCAGAGCATCGCCGAGGACCACGGCGGGTCGCTCGCGTGGGAGGACCGGCACCCCGGCACCCGCTTCACGATCTCGCTGCCCCCGCCGACGACCGGAACGCTCGGCGCCGACGGGCCGGCCCCGAACGCCTAGCGTCCCGGCTGGACGCTGATGCCCGGATGCGCGAACCTTCCGGGCTCGGAACGGAGGCTCGCGTGCGCACCATCCTGATCGTGGACGACGAGAAGAACATCCGGCTGGAGCTGTCCGGCCTGCTCGCGGACGCGGGCTACGCGACGCTCGTGGCCGAGTCCGCCGAAGACGGTCTCGAGCGTTTCGACGACGATCCCGCGGATCTCGTCCTGCTCGACGTGAACCTCCCGGGCCGGAACGGGCTCGAGGCCCTGGCGCAGCTCCGCGACCGTCCCGCCGCCCCGCCGGTCATCATGATGTCGGGCGAGGCCACGGTGGAGACGGCCGTGCGCGCGACGAAGCTCGGCGCGTTCGACTACCTCGAGAAGCCGCTGGATCCCGATCGCCTGCTCGTGACCGTGCGGAACGCGCTCGAGAACGTCGCCCTGACGCGGAAGTCGCGCGAGCTCGCATCCCAGCTCGGCGGACCGGACGGGCTCGTGGGCGACAGCCCCGCGATGCGCAAGCTGCGCGACGCCGTCGGGCGGGCCGCCGCCTCCGACGCGCGCGTGCTGATCACGGGCGAGAACGGCACCGGGAAGGAGCTCGTCGCGCGGGCGCTGCACGAAGGGAGCGCGCGCGCGAAGTCCCCGTTCGGCAAGGTGAACTGTGCCGCCATCCCGCGCGAGCTGATCGAGTCGGAGCTGTTCGGTCACGAGAAGGGCTCGTTCACGGGCGCGGCCGCGCGGAAGATCGGTCGCATCGAGGCGGCGGACGGGGGCACGCTGCTGCTGGACGAGGTCGGCGACATGGCGCTCGAGGCACAGGCGAAGCTGCTGCGCGTGCTCGAGGAGAGGGAGGTCGAGCGCGTCGGATCCAACCGCACGATCCCCGTGGACGTGCGCGTGATCGCGGCCACGAACAAGGACCTGCCGGCGGCGATCCGCGACGGCGAGTTCCGCGAGGACCTGTACTATCGCCTGAACGTCGTCCCGATCCACGTGCCGCCGCTGCGCGAACGGCGCGAGGACGTCGACGCGCTCGTGGACCACTTCCGCGCGAAGTTCCAGCGCGAGTCCGGAAGGTCGTTGCACACCCTGGAGCCCGGCGCGCGCAAGGAGCTCGCGGCCTGGTCCTGGCCCGGGAACGTGCGCGAGCTCCGGAACGTCGTGGAGCGGCTCGAGATCATGACCGACGGCGACGTGATCGACGCCGCCGACGTGCGGGCGATTCTGGCGGGATCGCGCCCGCTCGCCGGCGCCGAGTCCGGCCCCGAGGCGACCGACGACGAGCACGAGGAAGGGTTGCCGCTCCGGGAGATCTTGGATCGGACGGAACGTCGCCTGATCCTCGCCGCCCTCGGCGCGGCGAACGGCACCGTGAGCGAGGCGGCGCGTCAGCTCGGACTGGACCGGGCGAATCTCCACCGGAAGATGCGCCGGCTCGGGATCGAGCGCGCGGATGCGGAGGACGCGGACTCCGTGGCCGAAGACGTGTCGGATTGACCCGCCGGACGCGGCCGAGCGACACCCCCGCGGGCCACGGCGCCGCCGGAGGGTCCCCCGCGCGGCCTCCGCGGCTGGTCCGGCCCTTGCAGTGGCTCGGGGCATCCCCCGGATCGGAGCACCGCATGTTCACCCGACACCTGT
>JAGQIB010000639.1 GCA_020431545.1 Gemmatimonadota bacterium | reverse complement strand
GACAACGTCGAGGCGGTGCCGGTGGTGGGCGGCCGGGTGCCCGTGGAATGGTTCGGCGACGGTCCCACCGTGCGCGAGTGGCCCGGACACGCGGCGTTCGGCGTCGAGCCGCCTCCCCCGCCCGAGCTCCGGGTGGAATCGGGTCCGGCGCGGCTCGTCAGGATCGGGCTTCCGGCGGCCCGTGAGGCGCTGGAGTCGGCCGGCTGGTCCGGAGGGTCGGAGGTCCGGATCGGCCTCGCTCTGGGGCTCGCCGAGGACGAGGACACCGCTCCCGTCGTGGAGGCGCTGCGGCCCGTGGCGTCGTTCGCGTTCGAGATCGTGGCCCGCGACGGCCGGGCCGCGTTCTGGGTCGCGCTCCGCGAGGGGGCCAAGCGCCTCCTGGCCGGCGACGTCGACGCGCTCCTGGTGGGCGGACTCGACTCGCGCGTCCGCCGCGAGCCCCTGCTCGCGATGGCCGCGGCGGGCGAGCTTCGTTCCGCGACCGTCCCCCACGGAGTGATTCCGGGCGAGGCCGCGGGCTTCGTGCTGGTGGAGCGCGCGGGCGCCGCCCGCAGCCGGGGCGCGAAGATCCTCGCGCGGCTGCCGGTTCTCGTCGCCGAGCAGGAGCCGAGCGCCGGCACCGAAGAACCGAATCGAGCGGTCGGGCTCGCGAAGGCATTCCGACGCGTCCGCCGTTCGACCCCGGGGTTCACCGAGTATCCGCTCGTCGTGTCCGACCTGAACGGCGAGCGCTACCGACACCAGGAGTGGAGCCACGCGTCGCTCCGCGCCATGGGCGACATCGAGGGCGACCTCACGATCTGGCATCCCGCGGACTCGATCGGAGACGCGGGAGCCGGCCTGGGGCCGATCGACCTCGTCTGGGCCGCCACCGCGCTCCGCGAGGGTTACGCGGGCGCGGACCGCGCTCTCGTGTGGGGCGCCTCGGACCACGGCGCGCGACTCGCGGCTCTCGTGTTGCCGCCGGAGGAATAGACATCATGCCGACCGTGATCGTGAACAAGATGACCGCCGTCCATTCCAAGAGCAACGGCACGTCCATCTGCTTCCCCGACGTGTGCAAGACGCCCACGCCCGGCGGCCCCATTCCGATCCCGTATCCGAACATCGCGATGAGCTCGGACGCGTCGGACGAAGTGAAGAAGGTGAAGTTCGAAGGCGCGAAGCTGATGGGCAAGGGCTCGAAGATCAAGATGAGCTCGGGCGACGAGGCCGGCTCCGCGCAGGGCGTCGTCTCCAGCAAGATCAAGGGCAAGGCCGAGTTCGTGAACTACTCGTTCGACGTGAAGGCGGGCGGCAAGAACGTCTGCCGGCTCGCCGACCCGATGCAGCAGAACATGGGCACCGCGAACGGAGCGGGGCCCGCCGTCTTCCAGCCGCCGAACGTCGCCATGGAGGCGCTGGCCGAGTACTGCGAGAAGACGAACGAGAAGCCGGGCGACGACGAGGAGTCGAACAAGACGAACTGGGGCAAGTCCGGCGTGGCGGAGTCGCACCAGCCCGCGTTCGAGGAGGTCGCGAAAAGCCAGGGGGTGCTCATCTTCGTCCGCTGGTCGAATCCCAAGTGCACGGAGAAGCAGTGGATCCAGCGGGGCCACCGGCC
>JAGQIB010000638.1 GCA_020431545.1 Gemmatimonadota bacterium | reverse complement strand
GAGCACCGCGTCCTGCACCGTGGCCACGCCGGGATCGAGCGTGAACTCGAACGTCGTGCCCGGCGAGAACGGATCGGTGGTGACCGTTTCCGCTCCCGGCTCGTACATCTCGATCCGACGATCGACCGGCACGTTCGTCCGCGTGGTGGTCTCCCCGCTCGGCCAGTGCACCGTGACGTTCGCGGTGGTCGCCGTGCCGAGACCGAACAGGTGGAACGGGCTCGGCGACTGCGTGGCCCAGCTCTCGCCGCCACTCACGTAGCGGGTCTGCGTGAGCGCGCCCGACGTGACCTCGATCCAGCTCCCGATGCCCGAGGTCTCCACGGCCCCACGGAGCGTGACGTGCAGCCAGTGGTTCCCGGTCTGCTGGTCGTTCCGGAGAAGTTGCCCGGGGCTTCCCCAACCCGCGACGAAAAGGTCGGGGTCACCATCCAGGTCGTAGTCCCCCGGCGTGGCGAAATACTGGAGCGAGCCGGTCCGGGGCGGCAGCTGGGTCGTGATGTCCGTGAAGTGCAGGTCGCCGTCGTTGCGCAGAAGAATGCCGGTCGTCTCGGCGTCACCCGAGTTGTTCGCGAGGTACGCATCGAGATCCCCGTCGAGATCCCAGTCGGCGAACGCGAGACATTCGGTCTGCGACGTGACCGAGGCGAAGTCGCCGGACTCGTCCGTGACGTCCACGAAGCCGGCCGCTCCGTCGTTGCGGAAGATCGAGTTCGGCAAGGAGTTGTTGTAGGACGCGGTCGCGATGTCGAGGTCGCCGTCGTTGTCCAGATCCACGAAACGGGATCCGAGCGCAGCGGCCGGGTTCGTGTTGATCAACTCCGGCTGGATCTCCGCCCACTGGTCGGGGCCGTCGTTGCGATACAGACGGGTTCCGTCGCCGTCGTAGCAGATCAGGAGATCCGGATCCCCGTCGCGGTCGTAGTCCCCGAGCTGGGCGCCCTGGGCCCGGACATTGAACGTCAGCTGAGTGAACGTCCCGTCGCCGTCGTTGGTCCAGACGGCGGAACCGCCGGTGCCGGCGAGAAAGAGGTCGAGGTCGCCGTCCACGTCGAGATCGGACCAGCACACGGCGCGGCCGCCCGAGACGCCGAGATCGAGGACCGAGTTGTAGTTGTCCGGGGTGTCCAGCCGGAACAGACGCGCCGACCCGCTGGAGCTGACCACCACGTCGAGGTCCCCGTCACCATCCCAGTCCGCCCAGCCGGCACCCGCCTTGCTGGTCACCGCTCCCCACCGGATGTCCGCGTCGGAGCGATCGGAGAAGGAGCCGTTGTCGTTGCGATACAGGCGGTTCAGGCTCGAGGAGCTGTAGTCCGTCCGGAACAGATCCAGGTCGCCGTCCGAGTCGTAGTCGACCCAGCCGCCCCCGAGGCCGGAGAACGTCTCGTTCAGAGGAGCGGTGGTCACGTCCGTGAACTGGGCGGCCGCATTCCCCGCGACGAGCAGCATCGCGGCGAGCGGGACCACGGCGAGGTGCCGATTCATCGAATGCTCCTTCCGGGCGGCGGGGGGAATCCCGCGAGCTCTTCGTCTCCGCCGCCACCGAGCGCGGCGGTCGCGATCCCCGCGGCGATCAATCCGCCCGCGACGATCCAGGTCGTCTTCTTCGCGTACCACGCCGTGCCGCCGCCCGATCCGGAGGAGACACGCTCCGGCAGCGGGGACGTCGGCACGGTCGACGTGGAGGAGCGCGACGTGCAGCCGGTCCTTGCCTCGTCGAAGAGCGCGATCTCGTCACTCGTGAAGAGGTCCGTGTCCGGACGCCAGCCGGCGTCGACCCGGAGCGCTTCGCAGAAGGCGTCGCGCGCGGTGGCCCGGTGGGCGAGTCCCGCCTCGCACCGCGCCCGCAGGATCCAGGCGTCGCGCAGCGCGCCGCCGCCCAGCACTCCGGATTCGAGCAGCGAGTCCACCCGGGTGAGCGCCCCGGAGAAGTCCGCGACGAGAAAGAGGTCCTCGGCCGTCGCGAGATCCTGGCGAGGGTTCGATCCTGCCGCCGCGGGGGGCGCCAGGGTCGCGATCAGCCAGATCGCGATCGTGACCCCGACCGCGCACCGCGGGGTCGGCTTCGAGAGCAGCATGGGTTCCACCTCCGATTCGGGCGGGGTCGGCTCGACCCCTCACGCCCGAATGCGCGGCGGAGGCGGAATGTGCGCAAGGAGGGTCCGGAGCCCCTTCGAAGGCCGTTTCCGCCGGAGCCGCCCTCGAGCGGCCCCGGCGCTCGGGGTCAGCGAACGAGCACCACTCGCTCGGTGGAGCGGCTTCCTCCCGCCACGAGGCGCAGGTAGTACACGCCCGCGGCCAGCGGCCGGCCGCGGTCGTCCGTGCCGCTCCAGAGCACCGACTGCTCGCCGGCGTCGCGGACGCCCTCCGCCACGGTGGCCACGAGGCGACCGTCGACGCCGTACGCGCGCAGCGTCGCCGGACCGGGCGCCGGCATCGCGAAGCGGATGCGGGCCTCGCCGCGGAACGGATTCGGGCCCACGGACAGCAGACGCTCCGCGGCGATCCCGGGGAGTGGCGCCGCGGTCGCGAAGTCCCCCTCGAGACGCGCGACCGCGTACAGCCCGCCCACCTCGCCCGCGATCACCACGCGCCCCTGATCGTCCAGAGCCACCGCGCGCGCGGTGTCCCGCACCGTGGCCGCGAACGGCACCAGCTCGGTGCCGCCGATGCCCCAGGAGCCGTCGAGCGTCCCGTCGGCCCGGTAGCGGGCAACGGCGAACTGCTCGTCGTCGTAACCCTGGTAGCACGTGCCCGTCGCCAGCAGGCGCCCGTCCGGAAGCGGCGCGAGCGCGAACACCTCGGCCGCACCCGAGAATCCGGTGGTCACGACTCCCCCGTCGCCGAACGAGACGTCGAGAAAGCCGTCGGGCAGGAAGCGCGCGAGGAGGAACTCGCGGGGACCGGAATCGATCGAGCCGCCGACCACGATCCGGCCGTCGGGCTGCACCAGCAGCGCGCGCGCCCGACTGTCGCCGAGGAGAAACGGGATGGCGACACCCTGCCCGTTGAACGAGAGATCGAACGAGCCGTCCTGGAGGAAGCGCGCGACCGTGAGGTCGTAGCCCCCGAGATCGTTGAGCGACTCGCCGGCGATCAGCACCTTGCCGTTCGACAAGAGCGCCATCGCGTGCGCCTGCGCGTCGGTGCGGAGCCCGATCCTCTGGACGAGCGACCCGTCGCCGCTGAACGAGAAGTCGAGCGAACCGTCCGAATCGAACCGGGCCATCGAGAATCCGCGCCAGTCGAGCGCGGCGGACTGGCTGTCTCCCGCGAGCCAGATCTTCCCGACCGTCGCGGCGACGCCGATGCAGTGGCTGTTCGGTCCCGGCGACGCCGTCGCCGCGCCGCCACCGCCGAACGAAGGATCGAGGCTGCCCGTCGCGTCCAGTCGCGCGACGCCGAACGTGCTTGCCGGAGCCGGCGAGTTGCCGGCCACCAGCAGGCGGCCGTCGTCCAGCCGGACCAGCGCGTGGCCGGAGGCCAGGGACGACGCGACCGAGTCGAGGATCGAGATCCCGCCGACGCCGAACGTCGGGTCCAGCGTGCCGTCCGGCTCCTGACGGGCGAGCACGCACCGTCCACCCTTCCGTTCCCCCACCGTGACGATCTTCCCGTCCGGCTGGATCGCGAGGTCGCGCGCGACGGCATTCTGCGTCCCGAAGTTGTCGAAGCGTGTGCCGTCCACGTCGAACGACGTGTCCATGGGGCCGGTGTGCGTGAATCGAATCGTCATGAAGTCGTCGTCGCCGGTGGGGCGAGCCCATCCCGCCACGGTGTACGACCCGCTCCCCCCCAGTACCGCGAGATCCGAGCAATCGCACGCGGTGCCCGGGTAGGCCGACGCGATTCCCGCGCCGTTGAACGAAGAGTCGAGTGTTCCGTCGAACAGGTACCGGGCCACGAAGATGCTCGGGAGCGCGGGGACGGTGTAGTAGTAGCCGGCGATCACGACCTTGCGCTGGAACTGAGAGACGGACTCCACCAGCACGGCGCGCCCGGCGGAAGCCGTCGCGATCGAGGTCACGACCTTGCCGGTCCCGCCCCAGGTCGTGTCCAGCGCGCCGGTCGACGTGTACCGGCAGACGGCGATCCGGTTCTTGCTCGTCGAGATGTCATACGCGGAGCCCGTGACGACGTAGGTCGTGTCGAAGATGAGACTGCTCGCGGAAAGCGCGACGGAAGCCGCGCGGTCGTCCCGTCCGAGGATGTCGGTGGTGACCTTGCCGTCGCCGTCGAACGTCGGGTCGAGCGCCCCCGTACCCGTGAGCCGGACCAGGGCGACGGACTTCTTGCCGCCGAAGAACTCCTGGTATCCCGCGGCGACGACCGTGGTGCCGAGCACGACGACCGAGGTCGCGACGTCGCGGTACGCCCCGAACGACACGACCTGCCTTCCGTCCCCATCGAACGCCGGATCCAGGAGACCCGCCGAGTCGATCCGGAGCACGGCGAAGTCCAGGTCCGTCTGGTCGGCGCTCTCGATGCTGTATCCCACCACGACGATCTTGCCGTCGGTCTGCACTCTCAGGTCGGACGCGGAGGCCCCGAGACCTCCCATGTTCACCGACAGCAGACCCTGCCCCGCGAACGAAGGATCGGGCGTGCCGTCCGCATTCAGGCGGACGACCGCGAACTGCGGATACGTGAACCCGTCGTACCAGACCGTTCCCGCGGCCACGATCTTGCCGTCGCTCTGCAGACGGACCGCCTCCGCGGAGGACTGACCACCCGGAAAGGGCACCGTCGCCTGTCCTGCGTTTCCGAACGTGGGATCGAGCGATCCGTCGGCGTGGTAGCGCACGAAGGACATGCTCCGGCGCCCGCCGAACACCGTGGAGCCGGCCACGAGGACGTTCCCGTCCGGCTGCACGACGACCGCGCTGCCGTCGTCGTCGTCGTCGGAGATCGCGAGCCGCGAGAGGCCGTCGGCGGCGAAGGTGGGATCGAGATCGCCCGAAAGGGCGGGGGCGAAATCCGGAACGAGCAGGCGCGCGCCCAGCAGGGCGACGGCGAGGAACGGGAATCGCATGGCATCCTCCGATCGCCGGGGTGCGAGGTCCGCCGGACCGCGTCGTGCGGCGCGGGGTCGCCCCTCCATGCGTCGGGATCGGCCCGGACATGACACGGCGCCGGCCCCGCCCGCAGCGGAACCGGCGCCGAGAGGCCTCGGAGTGGCACGAACTAGTTCGTCGGCGGGTCCGGCAGCGGCGGCAGCGGATTGCGGTTCACGCCTCCGTCGTCCCCCCCACCGAGACTGAGCACGGCACCGGCCACGGCCGCCGCGCCCACCGCACCCCACACCAGCTTGTTCGAGTACCACGAACCGCCGCTCGAGGAGGACGGCGGCAGGTAGGACGGCGGGGTCGTACCCGTGGTCGTCGCGTCCGGGCAGGAAGACCGTGCCTGGTCGAAGACGTTGAGCTCGTCGGCGGTGAACAGATCGCGATCCGGCAACCAGCCCGCATCGATGGCGAGCGCCGCGCAGAAGGAATCGACCGCACGCGATCTCCAAGCGGACGCGAGCTCACAGCGGGCGCGGAGGATCCACGCGTCCCGGAGGGCGCCGCCCGAGAGATCTCCGCTCTCGATCAGGGCCGAAACCTTCGTGAGGGCGGTCGAGAAGTCGGCGACGAGGAAGTAGTCCTCCGCGGCGGAGAGTTCCTCGCGACCGGAGGCCGCGACCGCGGGAGAGACGGAAACGGAGAGGAGCGAGCAAGCGCAGCAGCAAGCGACGACGCGCCGGAAAAGCGCGCGCGCCGGGCCGCACGGGCGGGCCGGACTCGGCATGAGGGGCCTCCTGGGCCGGAGCTCAAGACTTCTCGAGGACGAACTGGACCCGGACCTCCTTGTCGGCCGGGACCTCGACCTCGACTTCCCCTCTCGAGTTTGGCGACAGGCGCTGTTCTCCCGCGGCCCCCGTGACGACGACCTCGACGACCTTCCAGCCGCTCTTCTGCACCGCGATTCGGTGCCGTCCGGCGCCCAGCTTGTCCGAGAACGGCGTCTGACGGTCGACCTGGACGCCGTCGATCAGCAGATCCGCGACGGGCGTGGGCACGCAAAACACCCGGACCTCGGCCCACTTGAAGTCGAACCGACCGAGATCGAGCGTGTCCCCCTTGGCCGGAGACAGCCCGGCGAACTTCTTGCTGCCGAACGCGGGATGCCGGAGCTCGAGCTCGTGCGCCCGCCCCGCCGTGAGCGGAATGACGGGACGTCGCGCCTCGGACTGGAACAGACGCCCATCGAGGTACACGTCGGCAAAGGGGACGATGAGGATCTTCGCGAAGCCGTCGCCCCCGGCGGGCGTGCCGCCCCCGGTGTTCTTGGCGGGCGTCGGTGCTTTCTCCTCGACCTTCGTCAACGCGACGTCGGCCACCGCGAGCGCGTCCTTCGTGACGGCCGTGTCGGTCGTCAGGCGTTCGTACCCGTTCTTGTCGAGGCGCACCGACCAGTTCCCGACCGGCAGGTCCTCCAGCGTCACCGGCGTGGACTTGCCGGTCCGCTTCCAGTCGGAGTCGCCCGGTCCGCGAACCCGGACCGCCGCCCCGGAAGGATCGGATCGGATCTCGAGGCGTCCCTGATCGAACTCGGCCGAGAGATCCCACGCGAGCTGCGTGGTCTGCTCCGCCGTCACGTCGACGCGCTTCGTGAGCACGTGTCCGTCGGCCTCCGCCTGCAGTTCCCACGCTCCGGAGTCGAGAGACGCTCCTTCGATCGGCGCCGTGCCGAGGTCGCGGAACGCTCCGTCCCCCGGACGCCGCACGCGAACGGTGGCGCCGTGCGGCAGCACGGCGAGCGAGACCTGGCCGGTCGTGGGCACTTCCGCCATCGCGAGAGACAGAGTCTCCTCGGTCTCCCCGACCTGGACCCGCCGGAGCTGCGGCTTGTGGCCGTCCATCTCGAGCCGCACTTCCCACATGCCCGTCGTGAGACCCTCGAACCGCCCGGGAGTCTTCGTCCCCGTCGCGCGGAAATCGGAGTCCTCGGGACCGCGAAGGAAGATCGCGGCACCGGGGGGCTCGCTCGCGATCGCGAGGGCGCCGACCGGCGTCGACGGCGTGGGGGTCCTCCCCGACCAGAGCTTCCAGCCGACGAACGCGAGCACGAGAACGGCGACGGCGATGCCGGCCCAGCGCACGGCAGCACCCGATGCCGCGGGCTTCGCGGGGGTCGCGGGCTTCCGCGCGCCGGAGCCGCGACTCGGACGGACCACCTGCGTCGCCACGGGGGAACCACCGCCCGTGAGCACCTTCGTGCCGTCGCCACGGTCGGGACTCCCCGTGTCCGGCGCAAGCTCCGGGGGAAGCTCGCGCGTGCCGGGCTTCGGCAACCGAACGCCCGACTCCTCCGCCTGCTTCTCGAGCTCCTTGATCGCGGAGCGCGCCTTGGTGTTGTCGGGATCGAGGAACAGCACGTACCGGAACTCGCGAATCGCGTCGGTGATCTTGGTGAGACCCTGCTTCTGGTAGAAGTACCCGCGATCGAGATGCGCGGAGATGCTGCTCCGCTTCATCTCGTCGGTGAACGCTTCCGGATCCTGCGCGAACTTCGTGAGGTAGCGGCGCTTGTGCTTGAAGAGGCCGCCGGTCGGATCCAGCGTCTCCATGCTGTCCTCGATCGCGCGGAGCACGTGGCGCATCGACGGGAACCGACGATCCGGGTCCTTCTCGAGCATGCGGCGAAT